>DATLOA010000132.1:0-4524 GCA_035536515.1 Burkholderiaceae bacterium
TAGCATCGGCGAAAGCCGGTCGCGCTGATGATCGAACTCTGCAGCGAATGCGCGTGCGGTTTCGAAGACCTGCACGATTCTTTGTGCGTCGGCAAGCGGTGTGAAGCGGGCCGGCCAGCGGTTTTGTTTTATCGCCGCGCCGCCGTCGGAACACGCGCGTACGACGGAGGCAAGTGCTTCGCTCATCGACGGAGACAGGCACTCGGCCCATGGCGTATCGGTCCACGCAACACGCGGCGCCGGCGCCCCGTCAGTGTCTTGCAGACTCCCAGACGGGTTCGCACGCACCGCAATCACCGATACCAGCAGCGCCGCATCCTGCACCGAGTTGGCGAAACATCCCACCACGTCCAGCGTATCGGATACCTGCCTAACTCCTGAGCGCGGCACTGTGCCGCGCGTCGGAACAAAACCCACCACTCCGCAGAACGAGGCGGGCCGGATGACCGAGCCGGCCGTTTGCGTGCCAAGTGCAAACGGCGCCATGTGTGCAGCAACAGCCGCCGCCGACCCACTCGACGAGCCGCCGGGCGTGTGCTCCAGGCCGTATGGGTTGCGAGTCGGCCCCGGTGTGAAGTTGGCAAACTCCGCGGTGACCGTCTTGCCAAACACATAACCGCCGGCGGAACGCACCGCTGCGATGCACGCGGCGTCAGCATGCGGCACGTGGCCGGCGTAGATCGGGGAACCGTACTCGGTCGCGATTCCCGCCGTGTCGATCACGTCTTTCACTGCGACGGGCAGTCCGGCCAGTGGACCGGATTTCGCGCCGCGGTCGAACTCACGGGCAATGTTCAACGCGCGGTGCGCATCTATCCATGCGAACGCGCGCACCTCGCTTTCGCGCTGCTCGACCGCATCGAGAAACGTATGCGTCACCGTCTCGCACGTCACGTCGCGCGCAGCGAGCATGCGCAACAGCTGCGTGGCTGGCAGGCGGTTAAGCGGGGGTCGCATCGGAACGGGCGGGCGGCATGGCTGCCCGCAGCCTAACGCAAGCTACAGGAACAGGTCAGGCATCAGCTGTTGACTGCCGGCGACAACCGAATACTTGCTCAAGTCGGTCACGCCCGCCGATTTCAAAACTTCGTCGTCGATAAAAAAGTTGCCGGTCGTCGTCGCCGCGTCCGATATCAAAACCTGATAGGCCGCGTCGCCCATGATCTCCGGCGTGCGGCAATGCTCGGGCTTGATTCCCGGAATCATCTGCAGCGCAGCGGTCTGTATGACGGTGCGCGGCCAGAGCGCGTTGACTGCAATGCCGTACTGCCGAAACTCGGCGGCATGTCCGAGCACGCACATGCTCATGCCGTACTTGGCCATTGTGTATGCGACATGCGGCGCGAACCAGCGCGGGTCCATGTTCAAAGGCGGTGACAAGGTCAGGACGTGCGGATTTCGCTTGCGCTCGGCCGACTGCTTCAGATACGGCACGCACGCCTGCGTGCACAGGAAGGTGCCGCGCACGTTGACGCCGAACATCAGGTCGAAGCGCTTGATCGGAGTGGCTTCGGTCGGCGTCAGGCTGATTGCGCTGGCATTGTTAATCAGGATGTCGATCCCGCCAAACGTCTCGGCCGTCTTGCGCGCGGCTGTTGCCACCTGTTCTTCATCGCGAATGTCGCAGGCCAGCGCCAGGGCTTTGCCGCCCGCGGCCTCTACTTCCTCGGCGGCGCTGTAGATCGTGCCGGGAAGCTTAGGGTTCGGCTCGACCGTCTTGGCCGCGATTGCCACGTTCGCGCCGTCGGCGGCGGCGCGCCTGACGATCGCCAAACCGATCCCGCGCGAGCCGCCGGAAACAAAAATCGTCTTGCCTGCAAGGCTCATTTTTTCGGCCATAAGATCATCTGCGTGCAGCGGAAGAGCGCGATCGTTTTGCCCCTATCAACGTGCGTGACCGTCGCGTCCCACACCTGGGTCGTGCGGCCCTGATGCGCGGCAACGACTTCGGCGCGCAGTGTCCCTTCAACCGCAGTGCCGAGAAAATTCGACTTCAATTCGATCGTCGTGAAATTCGTTGCACCTACGGGCAAATGCGCGATCGTCGCGTAGCCTGCGGCAGTATCCGCCAACGCAATTACAGATGCCGCGTGCAGATAGCCATTAGGTGCGAGAAACTGCGGCTGGATGACCAGCTGCATCGCGAGCCTCCCCTCGCTGACGTCGACGACCTTCAGGCCAAACAAGCCCGGCAGGTTGTCGCCAGTGCGGCTATTCAACTTCGCGAGCGTGGTGTCGGGGCGTAATGGCATCGTCTTAACCGATCGCTATCACCAATTACGCATCACGTGAACTCCGAGAAATCCGGCTTTCTGCGCTCGAAAAACGCCGTGAACGCTTCCTTCGCTTCGGCGCTGCGCAGCATCTTTCCGAACGAGTTGGCTTCGTCGACAATGACTTTTTCGGTCACCGTTTTCCATCCCGACCGCAGTAACCGCTTGGTTGCGCGCACCGAAGCAGGCGGCAGCTGATTAAAGCGCTCCGCCTGCTTGACGGCATAGTCGAGCACATCGTCGCGTGGCAACACCTGATTGACGATCTTCATCTCGACTGCCTCATCCGCGCTGATCGGATCACCGAGCAACAGTTTTTCCACTGCCTTGTGATAACCCGCGTTAAGCGGCACCAGAAAGCTAGATGCGAATTCGGGACACAGGCCGAGCGATACGAACGGCATCGAGAAAACGGAGTTGTCTGCGCAGTAGACCAGGTCACAATGCATCAACATCGTCGTGCCAATTCCGACCGCGGCGCCGTTAACCGCGGCGATCACCGGCTTCTCGGCGTACCCCAATGTCTGCATGAACTGAAACACCGGCGCGTTCATATCTGCCGGCGGGTTCTTCATGAAATCTTCGAGATCGTTACCGGCGGTGAAAATGTCTTTGTGTCCGCAAATCAGGATCGAGCGCGCGGCAGGGTCATCGTGAGCCGCTGACAGCGATTCGGCCATTGATTGATACATCGCGGCGGTAATCGCGTTTTTCTTTTCTGGCCGCGCAATCTCGATGCGCGCGACACCGTTGACCGTGGTGCTCGATATGCTCATTAAGCGGCCTACCTGTGATCGGGCGCTTTGCGCGCGTACTCGCGCAGTGCCGCTGACGCCTGCCCGCGGATCTTATTGCGTACGAATGGCGTCCAACCAAGTAGCGAGCCTTTGGCACCGAGTGCCTGCGCAGACCAGCGCCACAAACTGAACGTGTCCTCCTGCCGCACGATCTTCCCGGCCACGATCTGCATCTCGGTGCTCACATGATTCTTCACAGGCCGGCCCGTGCCCGAGAACGTGTACTGAGCAATCCAGTTCACGCGCGCGCGCGACGGCCCGTCTTCTAGCACGTCGGCCTCGATGCTGAATTCGTCTTCGGCTCGCGACAGCAGCATCTGCCACATCATCCGCGTGCCCTTCGCATTCAGCAGCGGAAACACCGGATCGCTGAACGTTGCGTGTTCCGCGTACAGCAGTCCCATCGTGTAATGGTCACGCACGCTGAACGCTTCGTAGAAACGCTGTGCTACGCCCATCAAGCGTTCACATCAAACACGTTCAAATATTCCTGCGGCGCCCATGCCAGTGCCGACGCACATCGACACCATTCCGTATTTAAGATTGTTCCGGCGCATCGCATGCACGACGGTAGCAGAGCGGATCGCGCCGGTGGCGCCGAGCGGATGACCGAGCGCAATTGCGCCGCCCATCGGGTTCACCTTGCTGGTATCAAGGCCGAGGTCGTTGATAACCGCAACAGCCTGCGCAGCGAACGCTTCGTTCAATTCGATCCAGCCGAGGTCTTCTTTCTTGATGCCGGCCAATCTCAGCGCTACCGGTATCGCTTCCTTCGGCCCGATGCCCATGATTTCCGGCGGCACGCCGCGAATGGCGAAGCTGACGAAGCGCACTAGCGGTGTCAGGTTGAATTGTTTGACAGCACGCTCGGAAGCGAGAATCAATGCTCCTGCGCCGTCGGACGTTTGCGAGCTGTTGCCGGCCGTCACGCTGCCCTTGGCCGCGAAAACCGGCCGCAATTTTGCAAGCGCGTCGAGGTTCGAGTCTGCGCGTGGCCCCTCGTCGAGGTTGACTGAGCGCTTGCGAATATCAAGATCGGTGGTGCCGAGATGCGGAAATTTTTCGGCGATGTCAATCGTCGTCATCTCGCCCGCGAACAAGCCAGCTTTTTGCGCCGCGATCGCTTTCTGATGCGACTCGTACGCGAACTGATCTTGCATCTCGCGCGTGACGTTCCACTGCGTCGCGACTTTCTCGGCCGTCAGCCCCATGCCGTACGCGATGCCGAGGTTCTCGTCCGTTTCAAAGATGCGGGCGTTGAACGACGGCTTGTTGCCGGTCATAGGCACCATGCTCATCGATTCGGTGCCGCCGGCGATCATCACGTCGGCTTCGCCCACACGAATGCGGTCGGCCGCCATCGCCACCGCGTTCAAACCCGACGAGCAGAAGCGGTTGATCGTCACACCGCCGGTCGAGTTCGGCAGACCCGCGAGCAACACCGCAACGCGCGC
>DATLOA010000133.1:0-8812 GCA_035536515.1 Burkholderiaceae bacterium
TGAAGGTCGGCACGATGAAGCGGAAGCGGAACTGAAGCGCTTTCGCGAGCGCTATCCGCAAGTGCAACCGCCATCGGAAGCGTTGCTGCCAGCGAGCACACGTTAGCCACCAACTCGACTTTTGTTAACAGCCACGGCGAGGGAGCGGACAGCGCCTGCACCGCCAGTCGCGCGGCATCGGCTTCGAAGACACGTGGCGCATCGAGCGCCAGATCGAGCGCCGCCTTCTGTGACTTGACCGTGCCGAGCCAGCACCATCGATCGAACACGTGCCACTGTTCCTGAAAGCGTTCCGCGTTCAGCTCAACCAGCGCGATCGCACTCGCGTGCGGCCATTCGGGTAAGAGCCACGGCAGCATTAGGCCCTTGATGCGTGCCGCGTGTTGATTGCGCTCCTCTTGGCCGACACAGGCACCACCGCATTTCCGCAGCTGATAGTTGAAACAGGGCGCACCGTCGTGCGCTGTTTTGCGGCGTCCTTCGAGTCCGACTGCCTTCAGGCAAATACGGTTCTCGGCCGCGAGCCCGGCCATCCAACTCCGTACGGACGCACGCGACCCGAACGGCCCGTAGCAGCAGCCAAGCTGCGAAAACTGGAACGCGGTCGCGGGCGTGAGCGTCATGCACCCATCTTCATCGAAGCCGAGCAGCACTTGATTCAGTTTGCGCCGCGCAGCGACATTGTGTGAGGGCAGTCGCGTCTTGATCAATTCCGATTCACGCAACAGCGCGCCAAATTCGCCGGCAGTTTCTTCCCATTCGAGCCGATGAATTTCCTGCGACAAGCGCAGCTCGCGGGGTGCTCGGTCGGAATTGAAGTGCCCGGCAACCCGCGCACGCAAATCGACGCTCTTGCCAATGTAGATCGGGTGCTCGTTCAACCCGTAGAACAGATACACACCCGGTGCATGCGGTAAAGCGTCGATCGCATCCGGCGGCAGGTTCGGCGGCAGCGCTGGCCGACGCAACAGCGCCTGCACCGCAAGCTCGATCTCCGCGTGAGAATGACGGTGCGCCAGCCGCTGCAATAATCGCCACAGCACGCGAGCGTCACCGAGCGCGCGGTGGCGCGGCTCTCCGTCAAGGTTGAAGCGCGCGATGATTGCGTCGAGCGTGTGCGGCGATCGGTCCGGATACAAATGGCGGCTTAGTCGCACGGTGCATAGCGTCCTCGCGTTGAATGACACACCTGCGCGGTTGAACTCAGCGCGCAAAAATCCGTAGTCAAAGCGCGCGTTGTGCGCAACGAAGATTGCGCCCTCGAGTCGATCAAATATGAGTTGGGAGATTTCGGCGAACGATGGCGCGGCGCGCACCATCTCGTTGGTAATGCCGGTCAGCCATTGGATCTCTGCCGGAATCGGCACGCCCGGGTTTACGAGCGTCGACCATTCATCGACGCGCACGTCGTCGCCGTCGAAATCAACTCTGACGACGCCGACTTCGGTGACGCGCTCGCGCGCGGGACTCGATCCCGTGGTTTCGACATCGACAAAAGCCAGGCTAGGTCCGAGTACTGGAAACATTGACAGTGATTATCGGTCATGCGGGACGGGCATACTGCAAAAAAATAAAGCTGGAGAGACTCAGATGGCATCGCCGGAAGGGAGTCCGGAGCTCAACAAGGCCGCGAAAGTCGAAGCGGTCGTTGCACTGATCGACGCACGCAGCCAGAAAGCCGAGCGCGCGTCGCTGACGACGTTTGCGCGCGGTTATTTCGAGCGCGTCGACCCCGAAGATATCGCCGCACGCCAAGTCGAAGATTTGTACGGCGCGCTGCTGTCGCACTGGCAGTTTGCGCGCAAGCGCGAAAGCGGCTCGGCGAAGGTTCGCGTGTTCAATCCCGGTGCTGGCGAGCACGGATGGGCATCGCGCCACACGGTGGTCGAGGTGCTGAACGACGACATGCCATTTTTGGTCGACTCTGCGTCGATGGAGATCAATCGGCAGGCGCTGACCCTGCACCTGATCGTGCATCCGATCTTCGCCGTCGAGCGCGACAAGAATGGTGTACTGCAGACAGTCGACCTGCGCCAGAACAAACCCGACTGGCCGCGTGAATCGTTCATGCACATTGAAGTCGATCGCCTCGCCGACCCTGCCGCGCGCGCCGAGCTCTCGGCGGGCATTGAGCGCGTACTCGGCGATGTGCGCGCAAGCGTAACTGACTGGAAAGCGATGGTGGCGCAGTTGCGATCCGTCATTGAAGAGATCGATAGACAGCCGCCACCACTTGCGCATGAAGAAGTCGCTGAGAACCGCGCATTCCTGCAGTGGCTGACCGAAGATCATTTGTTGCTGCTCGGATATCGTCGCCATGACCTGGCGACGGTAGATGGTGAAGACGCTTTGCGGCTCGTGCCGGGCAGCGGCCTAGGCATTCTGCGAGAGTCCGAAAGCGAAACTGCACTTTCTGGCAGCTTCGCTGTGCTGCCGCCGCAGGCGCGCGCGGTCGCGCACGCGATATCGCCGATGATGTTCGTCACCAAGGCGAATTCGCGCTCTACGGTGCATCGGCCCGGCTATATCGATTACATCGGCGTCAAGCGCTACAGCGACGGTGCAGTTATCGGCGAACACCGCTTCGTTGGATTGTTCACCTCAACCGCATACAGCGCGCGTGTCGCCGAAGTGCCGTTGATACGCGGCAAAGTGGAGGCAGTTGCACGGCGGTCGGGCCTGGCGCCGGGAAGCCATTTGGGCAAGGCGATGACGCACGTGCTCGAGACTTATCCGCGCGACGAGCTGTTTCAGATCACTGTCGACGAGTTGCACGAAATTGCCATCGGCATCGTTCAGCTTGGGGAGCGGCAGCGCTTCCGCTTGTTCATCCGGCGCGATCCGTTCGAGCGCTTTGTCTCGTGCCTGATCTTTGTTCCGCGCGAAAACTACACGACCGAGCTGCGGCGACGCTTTCAGAAAATCTTGATCGAAGCATTCGACGGTTCGACCGCGGACTTTGACGTGCTGCTGACTGACGCCGTGCTTGCGCGCATTCACATTACCGTGCGTACGACGCCCGGCAAGCTGCGGGAGGTCGATCTCCGCGCGATAGAAGCGCAACTGGCTGGCGCTGCGCGCCGCTGGGAAGACGACCTGCGGCAGGCGTTGAACGATGAGGAAGGCGAGGGTCGGGCCGCACCGCTGTACAAGCGCTTCGGATCGGCGTTCCCAACCGCATATGAAGAAGCAGTGTCGCCGCGGCAGGCGGTCGCTGATATTCGTCGTCTCGACATTCTCGCCACCGAGCCCACTGGTGGACTCGCGCTCAATCTGTATCGACCCCTCGAAGGACCGCAAGGCCGCCTTGGCTTCAAGCTATATCGCAGCGGCGCGCCGATTGCGCTATCCGATTCACTGCCGATGCTCGAACGTATGGGCGTACGCGTGCTGTCTGAGCGCGGGTACCAGATCACCGCCGACGATGGTGCACCGTTATGGGTGCACGATTTTTCGTTGCAATTGTCCGGGACCGATGACATCGACGCCGAGGCAATCGCACCGTTGTTCGAAGAATCGTTTGCGCGTGTGTTCAAGGGCGGGGTCGAGAACGACGACTTCAACCGCCTGGTATTGCGCGCCGGTCTGTCGGCCGACGAGATTGTCGTGTTGCGTGCGTACGCGAAGGTGATGCGGCAAACGGGCTTTGCGTTGTCACAAGCGTTTATTGAAACGACACTTTCGACGCATCCGCGAATTGCGCGCATGCTGGTGGGCTTGTTCAAACTGCGCTTTGATCCGGCGCAAGGTGATAAAGGCGCGGCGGCAAGCCAGGTCAACGCGATCGAGCAGGCTCTCGACAAAGTTTCAAACCTTTCGGAAGACAAGGTGCTGCGCCAGTACCTGGCGCTGATCGTTGCCACACTGCGCACTAATTACTGGCGCACGGGTGTGGGCACCAGCGGGGCCGCAGGGCCGCGCCGCGCATTTCTGTCGCTCAAGTTCAATTCGGCGCAAATACCCGGTTTGCCCGAGCCGCGTCCGCTGTTCGAAATCTTCGTTTACTCGACCCGCTTTGAAGGCGTGCATCTGCGAGGTGGCAAGGTGGCGCGTGGAGGGTTGCGCTGGTCGGATCGGCCCGAAGATTTTCGTACCGAAGTGCTCGGGCTCGTCAAGGCGCAGATGGTGAAGAACACCGTCATCGTTCCGGTTGGCAGCAAGGGCGGCTTCGTGTTGAAGAAAGCGCCTCCGATGGCCGATCGCGAAGCCTATCTAAAAGAAGGCGTCGACTGTTATCGCGATTATTTGCGCGGACTGCTCGACCTCACCGATAACCGCGTCGGTGATGCGATCGTGCCGCCGCCGCACGTCGTGCGACATGATGCTGACGATCCTTACCTCGTCGTCGCAGCCGACAAAGGCACGGCGACGTTTTCCGATTACGCCAATGCAGTCAGCGCCGAATACGGATTCTGGCTGGGCGATGCGTTCGCTTCGGGCGGCAGCGCGGGTTACGACCATAAGGAAATGGGCATCACCGCGCGCGGCGCGTGGGAAAGTGTCAAGCGCCACTTTCGCGAGATCGGCATCAACATGCAGACGACCGAGTTCACCTGCGTCGGCATCGGCGACATGTCGGGCGACGTGTTCGGCAACGGCATGCTGCTGTCTCGCCACATTCGCCTGCTGGCAGCGTTCGATCACCGGCATGTATTCATCGACCCTGCGCCAGATGTCGCGACCAGCTTTGCCGAGCGCGCGCGCTTGTTTGCCTTGCCGCGCTCGTCGTGGGCGGATTACAACCAAATGCTGATCTCCGCGGGCGGCGGCATCTGGGCACGCTCCGAGAAATCGATTCCGATTTCGCCGCAGACACAAGCGGCGCTTGGCATTGCAGTGAGCAAGCTCACGCCCTCCGAACTGATCTCGGCCATTTTAAAAGCGCCAGTTGATCTTTTGTACAACGGCGGCATTGGCACCTACGTCAAGTCGGCGACCCAGTCTCACGCCGACGTCGGTGACCGTGCCAACGACACGGTGCGTGTCAATGGCGCAGAGCTGCGCTGCAAAGTGGTGTGCGAAGGCGGCAACCTCGGCTTTACGCAGCTCGGCCGCATCGAGGCAGCGTTAAACGGCGTCAAGCTGTACACCGACGCGATCGACAACTCGGCCGGCGTCGACACATCGGATCACGAGGTCAATATCAAGATTCTGCTGTCGCTGCCGATCGCGGACGGCGAACTGACCGAGAAACAACGCAACGCGCAACTCGTCAGCATGACCGACGACGTCGCGGCGCTGGTATTGCGCGACAACTACTTTCAGGGCCAGTCGTTGTCGGTCTCTGGCCGCATGGGCACGCTGCTGCTCGACCACCAGCAGCGCTTCATCCGCTTTCTCGAAAAACGGGGCCTGCTGAATCGCGCGATCGAGTTTTTGCCCAGTGACGACGAAATCGAAGAGCGCCGCGCCAAGGACATTCCGCTTACAGGCCCGGAGCGCGCGGTGTTGCTTGCGTACTCGAAGATGTGGCTCTTTGACGAGCTGCTCGCGTCCGATCTGCCAGAAGATCCATGGGTTGGTACCGCACTGGCGCGCTACTTTCCGTCGGCGCTGAAGCAAAAGTTTGCCCCGTATATCGAGCGCCACCCGCTGAAGCGCGAGATCGTCGCGACTCATGTGTTAAACAGCATGGTCAATCGCGTCGGCGCGACCTTCGTGCATCGGCGGATGGAAACGGCCGGCGCTACGCCCGCTCAAGTCGTTCGCGCCTATCTGCTGACACGCGAAGCATTCGGGCTCGTGCCGGTCTGGCAAGCAATCGAGGCGCTCGACAATGTCGTGCCAGATGAGCTGCAATCGCAGATGGTGATCGACCTCGGGCGCCGCACGGTGCGCGCGACCAATTGGTTCCTGCGTTCGCGCCGGCTTGTCGAACCGATGGCCGCAACGATCGAGCGGTTTGCTCAGGCGGCAGCCGCACTGCTGCAGTTCATTGCTGCATCGCCGGCCAGCACTCCGTGGCGGGCGGCGATCGCGCAACACCAGCAGGCGTTGGTGGCAAAAGGTGTTCCGCCGCCGCTTGCGTTGGCGGTGGCCGCATCGGATACGTCGTTTGCAACGCTCGATATCACCGAGGTCTCGGATTCCTCGAAGCAGCCGCTGACCGTTGTGGCCAATACATATTTTTCGATTGGCGAGGTCCTCGGGCTCGCGCGCCTGCGAACGCAAGTCTCCGCGCTTTCGTCGGAGGGCTACTGGCAGAGCATGGCCAAGAGCGCGTTGGCCGACGACCTGGCAGCGTTGCAGCGTGAGCTGACCGCAGATGCACTGCAAGCGGGCGGGCAAACCGCATGGGAGTTGGCGCAGCGTCCCGCGGTCGAACGTGCACAGCGGATGTTGGCCGAACTGGCCGACACGAAGTCAGCGGACCTGGCGATGCTGTCAGTCGCGCTACGCGAGCTGCGGCATTTGGCGTGAGAGGTCATACGCATCAACAAGGCGCACTTGAAGTCTCGCTATGCGCAACTTCAAAATTACCTTTTCGTGCCGAAAGCATGGCGACGTAACCTCGTGGCGTTTAAGCGGATGACGCCATGAACGCATCGACCTCTGTCGTTTCATCTTCTGTTGCAAGTCAATCTTCGTCGCGCGCCGGATTGCTCGCTATGTGCGTCCTGCTCGCACCATGGCTTGCGGCATGGCTTTTGCCGCCGGTCGCGCAGCCGCAGTCGTTTCACGATTACGCCGATCAGCGTGTCTGGCTCGGCTTGCCGCACGCGGCCGATGTGCTGTCGAACCTGCCTTTTCTTGCGGTCGGCGCGTGCGGGCTGCACTTCGCCTTGCGCGGTTGGCACACGATGAATCGTAGTGCGTTTGCAGATCGGCACGCAGCGGCGCCGTACGCTGTCCTGTTCGCCGGCGTTGCACTGACGGCGTTCGGTTCCGCCTGGTATCACGCGCAACCGAATGACGCGACGCTGCTGTGGGATCGCTTGCCGATGGCGCTCGGTTTCGCGGGACTGGCCGCCGGCACTCTGACGGACCGCGCTCCGCAGCGGCTTATGCAGTTGCTGCTCGCGTTTGTGGCCGTCGGTGCCGGCACCGTGCTGTACTGGCACGCTTCCGCAAATCTTTTGCCGTACCTGCTGATGCAGGCCGGCTTCATCGCTGCTGCGTTGATCGCGACGGCGTGGATCAAGCCGCGCTATACGCATTCGAATCGCGTTTATGCGGCCACGGGTTTGTATGCGGTTGCCGTAATCTTCGAGCGACTCGACCATCAGGTGTATGCGTTGCTCAACGGATGGATCAGCGGTCACACGATGAAGCATCTGTTTGCGTGCGCGGCCATTTTGATAATTCTGTCGATGCTGCGGGCGAGGGAATTTAGCGCGCAGTAAGGAGGTTCTATGCGCATCGTTGCAAAAACTTTGGCGGCTGGCGGGCTTTGCGCGGGCAGTGTCTTGTTTGCGCAAGCTGGTTCACAAACGAGCGCGCACGGCACCGCGCATCAACAGACCGACATGGTCGACGGCGAAGTGCAAATGGTTGATAAAAAGGCGCGCAACACCACGCTGCGTCAGGGTGAGATCAGAAATGTGCAGATGCCGGCGATGACAATGGTGTTCAACGTTAAAGACTCTTTGTTGCTTGACAAAATTAAGAAGGGTGACAAGGTCAAGTTCAAAGTGGAGGCGATAGACGGCGCGCCGACCGTGACGGTAATGGAACCGGTGAGGTAAGTGCGCGCCGTCTAGGTCTGAACCTCAGGCGGTGACCAGCCGCAGCAGCTTCAATTCTTCTGCCTCACTGCGTCGCTTGATGCCGGTTGCGCGCTCGATCACGCGCTCGACGCGGGACCAAAACATCACTTCTTCGAGCAGCGGATTCAGAAAGTTCGTGATCACGCAGTAGTGCGTCGTGCGCGTTCCAGTGTGGTGCTTGCCATGGTGGCGCGGCGTCTGCAGAAGGTGCAGTTTCTGCAGCCAGTGCACCGGCGTCGGCACTTCGGCGCCGTTCATATGCGCCCACTTGTGAATCTGGTTGGCGTTGATCACGAGGAACGCGAACAAGACCACGTGCCACGTTAACCAACCGATGTACAGCGCCGCGCCGATCAGGATCGCGCCGGCCAGCAGCAAATCCCACGAGCTCGCGAGCCAGTTCTTTCGCAGAAACTCGCGCGGCCTCCAGTGATGGCGCAGATTGTTTTCCGCCAATTGCCCAATCAGCGTTGCACCGGGCCTCGCATACGCGTCTTCGACCCAATGCACCACGCCGGATACAAAGTCAGCCAGCAGCACTGTGACGCCGGCCTGCACCATCAAGCTACTCATAGATCCTCTATGGCATACCGCGACATCGCGGCGTGCACAGAATCGACGAGCGAGCGGCCCCGTCTTACACTTCGGCGCAGACGTATCGAGTTTCGATACCGCGGGCACCGGGGAGGCGCACGAATGAGTACTGAACAACTGATCGACTCGCTAAAGCGAGTGCTAAAAAGCCGTCACCTCACATACGCCGAGCTGGCGCGGCGGATCGGCATGTCCGAAGCGAGCGTGAAGCGACTTTTTTCGCAGCGCACCTTCACGCTGAATCGGCTGGAGCAGGTTCTGAGCGCGCTCGAGCTCGACTTTTTCGAATTGGCAAAGATCGCGCGCGGCGCCGGCGACGCACCTGAGGAAATGACCGAGCCACAGGAACACGCACTCGCCGCGGAGCCGCGCCTAATGGGCGTGTTCTATCTGTTGTTCAATGATTGGCTGCCTGCGCAAATCCTGGCGCGTTACGAATTGACTGAGCCTGAATTGACAAAGCTTCTCGTGAAGCTCGACCGATTGCGTCTGATCGAGCTGTTGCCTGCGAA
>DATLOA010000134.1:0-4014 GCA_035536515.1 Burkholderiaceae bacterium
GTCGGCACTCTAGTGCCCGACGCCCAGGCAGGACAGCTCCGCCCAACGCTTGCGCGCCGCGACGAACTATCCAACGCTGTCTGTCGACAGTGCTTCGACGCAGTGATGCGGCTGTACGATTCCGCGCGATGTGTCTTCTACTGCAGTGGCGCGAATGATCGGCGCTTGTGATAGCACGCCACCGAAAATCGTGGCGAACGCCACGTCGGCGGCGTCGCGCCCAGTGCCGAAGCGCACGAAGCCCATTGGGATTGCGGTGCCCGACGGATCGAAGATGTACCAGCGGTCACCGAGAAAGGCCTCAACGTAGGCGTGAAAATCGGGCGGCCCTAGCGCGGGGTCAGCGCCGTAATCGGTGCCGGTGGTGAAGCGTGCCGGAATGTTCAGCGCGCGGCACAGTGCGATCATCAAGTGCGTGAAATCGCGACAAACGCCAACCTGCTCGATCAACGTATCAACCGCGGACGTATTGGCATTCGACGTGTTGGAGCGGAAGCTGACACGCCTATTCACCCAGTCCCGAATCGCCTGCACGCGGCTGTAACCTTGCAGCATGCTTCCGAACTCGTTGTTCGCAAGCTTGTACAGCCGGTCGGACTGACAATAGCGGCTCGGGTAGATATAGCTGATCACTTCGAGCGGCAGGCGCGATATCGGTACTTCGGCCAGCCGTGACGCGTCGGCGCAGTGGTGAGTCAGATCGACAGTCGCCGAATACGTCAGCTTCAGCGGGCCGGGTAATGCGTGCACCCGCATATAGCGATTGCCGGTCGACGGGTCGGTGTACATCTGGGGAACGATCGGCTGGCTGAGCACCAGATTCTCGTTGGAAATTAACTGGCTTCGTGTTTGCGCCGCGTGGATGTTGAACACGAAGTCGGCTGCGTACTGGTCGATCGTGTAGTTAAGCTCAACAATAAGTTCGAGGCGGATCATGGAAGCCAGTGTGCCTCAATTCGTGGGCGGAGCAGTTTGTTCCTTCACATCAATCAGGCTACGGTATATCGGGTATTGAGTTGCATATCCGATACTGATCAGTATCAGCGCCGCAGGGGTTAGCAGCATTGACGCCAGCTGTGGCGAAGCGCCAAACGCTTGCAGCAACTGGGTGACTACAAAAATGGCCACAAACGAAAGTGCGATCAGCGCTGCGGCAAGCATAAGAAAGGCCCAGCGATTGCGCCAGCATGTGAAGAACGAAAAGAACAGCGCTTTCCCGAGAGGTTGGCCATGCCACGCCATCAGCTGCGGCGCGAACCACGTGAGCATCAGGATCGGTAGGTATGCGAGCGCGGCAGCAACGACCGCGTCCCAAGGAAAGTTTTGTGCGGCAGATGCTGGATCGATCTGGCCATCGACAAATTTCCAGTTGGCGAGCTCATCGTAAGCGAGAAGCGAGATGAGAGCCACGACCGTCAGCACCATGCCGGCGTTGACCAAGCCAAGCTGCATCAGCGCCTTGCGCTGCACAGGATTTCGCAACGGTTCGACCATTAGGCCCGGCATCGGCATCGTGCCGTGCTCAGCCTCGCGGCCCGCGAGCGTGAGTCCAAGTGTGCCAAACGGGACCAGCACCGCCGCGAGTGGCAGCCCAATAACAGGTACGTAGGCCAGCAGCGACACACTGACCGTGTACAGGATCACCAGCGACGTGAAGGCGAAAGGCTGCCGGCGGTACAAACTCAGCGCGTCGCGCAGCCACGTCAAGCCGGCGCGCGCAGGCAGCGTTTTGACGACCATTAAAGATCAGTTTTCATCAAGACCAATTCAGTTGACCCACGGCAGCGCGGCATCGACGGTTCGGCACTTCAAGATTCGCTCGAAGTGTGCCGGGTCGTGTGGTGTCAATAAGTGCGCCGGCCGCGGTAGGTAGTAGTCATAAAGGCGCGAAATCCAGAAGCGAAGCGCGGCCGCCCGCAGCGACGTGCGCCAGCATTCATGCTCGTCCTCTGTCAACGGGCGCACAGCGTGGTACGCCCGAAGCATCGCCTGTGCTTGCGTTGGCGCGAACTCGCCGCTAGCTTGCAAAATGCACCAATCATTCATCGTAATGGCGAGATCGAACAGCCAGATTGAGCACCCTGCGAAGTAAAAATCGATCACCCCACCGATGCGGTCGGTGTCTCCGTCACTCACCAGCAGCACATTGTCGCGAAACAGATCGGCGTGAATCGGTCCGGTCGGCAGCTTTTCGAAGCGGGCGCTGCGAAAAAACGAATCCTGAAAAATCAATTCTTCGGCCAAAGTGTGCATCACGTCATCCGGCACATGAGGCGCAAGCTTCGGCACCGCGCTTTTCCACCACCCAATTCCCCGCAAATGCGGTTGAAACGGCGCGAAGTCAACGCCAGCTAGATGCATACGCGCCAGAAAATCGCCGACGCTCGCGCACTGTGCCGCATTCGGCTCGGTCGTCGCCTTGCCGGGCAGGCGCGAAATCAGCGCCGCGGGTTTACTCTTTAACTCCGCGAGCAGTCCTCCGCTGCGAGTCGCTTGCGGCTCCGGCACCGGCAGTCCCTTGCGCGCGAGGTGAAGCATTAATTGCAGGTAAAACGGAAGCTGTTCGGCGGTAAGCCGCTCGAAAATTGTCAGCACATAGCGACCACGATCGGTGGTAACGAAGTAATTGGTGTTCTCGATGCCGGTATGGATTCCTTCCAGCTCGGTCAACTCTCCAAGCGAAAAAAGCGTCAAAAACGCAGTGACTTCATCGCGCGACAGCGCGGTAAAAACCGCCATCGCGCAAGAAGTTAGTTGGAGGGTTTCGCCGGGCCGGGCGTGGGTGGCGGCGCCGGAGCTTCAAGTGGTGCGGGTGCCGGCCGACCGAACTCGAATCGAAAAAAATTCGGCACCGACAGTCCCGGGCTCATCTGCGTTGTTCCCAGTGGCTGCCGGCCTTCACGATTGATCATCGAGTAGCTGCGCGACGTACCTGCCGGTGTCACGACGACTTCGCTGATTCGATTCGAAGTTCGGTACTGCTCGATGCGAGTGGTGTTGGCGCCCGTGTTGTTCGCTTCGTCGCGCTCGATCTTTGCATCGTCCGGCTTCGGCTGGAGCGCTTCTTCCACGCTCGCCGGCTTGACCGCCTGCAGCTCGCGCGCATCGATCGCTGCGCGCTCGGCGGGTGACAGCTCGATCGCGCGACGCGGCTTCGCAGGCGCGGCCTTGGTGCTCCTGACGTCCGGCGCAGCGGGCATCGGCGGAGGAGCGGAAGTCTGCGCAAGCGCTACTGGCGTCCATGCCAGCAACACAGCCAACGCAACGGTTTTCATCGACAGCCTCGCAGTCCGGACGCAACGCGCATGCAAATTCTATAGATAAAGCATCTGCTCGCGCTCGCTGGCGGTTTGCGAAAACCCGCGAGCGTCGTAGAAGTCGAAGATGGCGTTGACCACTTCGTCGCTGGTGTCCACGATAGTCATCATGTCAAGATCCGCAGCCGCGATCATGCCCTCTGCCACCAGCGTGTTGCGCATCCAGTCGATCAGCCCGCTCCAGAAACGCGAGCCGACCAGCACCAGCGGCATCGACTTGCCTTTGCCCGTCTGCATCAGTGTCAGTGCTTCCGACAGCTCGTCGACGGTGCCAAAGCCGCCCGGCATCACGACGTACGCCGCGGCGTACTTAACGAATGCAACCTTGCGCGCGAAAAAGTGGCGAAAGCGCAGCGAGATGTCCTGGTATGGATTGCCGTACTGTTCGAACGGCAATTCAATGTTGAGCCCGACAGACGGCGACGCACCTTCGTACGCGCCGCGGTTCGCAGCTTCCATGATGCCCGGACCGCCACCGCTGATGACCGCAAATCCAGCGTCCGACAACTTGCGCGCGATTTCGACGGTTAGTTGGTACATTGGTTGCGCAGGCGCTGAGCGTGCGCTGCCGAAAATCGACACTGCCGGCCGGATCTCCGACAGCCGCTCCGTCGCTTCGACAAACTCTGAAATAATTCCCCACAGGTGCCAAGACTCGCGCGCCTTCTGGGCGGTGGCGCGCTCCGGCATGGTCACT
>DATLOA010000135.1:0-5164 GCA_035536515.1 Burkholderiaceae bacterium
GCAGAGGAATTGCGCGTGGCGATCGTCGACGGCCAGCGACTCGTCGACATCGACATCGAAACCGCCGGGCGCGAACAGCGCAAGTCGAACATTTATAAAGGCGTCGTCACCCGCGTCGAGCCCAGCCTCGAAGCCTGCTTCGTAGACTACGGCGAAGAGCGCCACGGCTTTTTGCCGTTTAAGGAAGTATCGAAAGTCTATTTTCGCGATGGTGTCGACGTGCGCAGTGCGCGCATCCAGGACGCGCTGAAAGAAGGCCAAGAGCTCGTGGTGCAGATCGAGAAGGAAGAGCGCGGCAACAAGGGCGCCGCGCTGACCACCTTCGTCTCGCTTGCGGGACGCTATCTAGTGCTGATGCCGAACAACCCACGCGGCGGCGGCGTCTCGCGACGCATTGAAGGCGAAGACCGCCAGGAATTGCGCGAAACAATGGACCAGCTCGACCTGCCGCCGGGCATGTCGATCATCGCGCGCACCGCAGGTATCGGCCGCTCCGTCGAAGAGCTGCAATGGGACTTGAACTATTTGATGAAGCTTTGGAACGCGATCGAAGGCGCCGGGCGGCCACAGTTCGAACTGGTGGCCACGGATGCCGACGGCAAGAAAACGACGACGTATGTCAACAGCCAAAACGGCGCGGACGGACCGCGGCTGAAGCGCGCCAACCCGGCACCGTTTTTGATCGTCGAGGAATCAAACCTAGTAATTCGCGCCATCCGCGATTATTTTCACCCCGAGATTGGCGAGATTCTGGTCGACACCGACGACATCTACGAACAGGCGCGTCAATTCATGGCGCACGTGATGCCCGATAACCTGCAGCGCGTAAAGCGCTACAAGGACGACGTGCCGTTGTTTTCTCGCTTCCAGATCGAGCACCAGATTGAAACGGCGTACTCGCGCCAGGTGCCCCTGCCCTCGGGCGGCTCGATCGTCGTCGATCACACCGAAGCACTGGTCTCCGTCGATGTGAACTCGGCGCGCTCCACCAAGGGCTCCGATATCGAAGAGACCGCGATGCGGACCAACATGGAAGCGGCGGACGAAGTCGCGCGGCAGCTGCGCCTGCGCGATCTCGGCGGGCTGATCGTTATCGACTTTATTGACATGGAGGATCTGAAGAATCAGCGCCAGGTCGAAACGCGTTTGAAGGACGCATTGCACTACGACCGTGCCCGCGTACAGATGGGCAAGATCTCGCGCTTCGGTTTGATGGAGCTGTCGCGGCAGCGGATTCGACCTGCGCTGAACGAAGGCAGTCACGTGACATGCCCGCGCTGCAATGGTGTCGGCGTTATCAGGGACACCGAAAGCTCTGCCCTGCACATCCTGCGCATCCTGCAGGAAGAGGCGATGAAAGAAGGCACGGCGGCCGTGCATGCGCAGGTGCCGGTCGAGGTTGCCAGCTACTTATTGAACGAGAAGCGTGCCGACATTGCGAAGATCGAAGCGCGGCTGCGTTTGTCGGTCGTGTTGATCCCCAATAAGTTCATCGACACGCCGCACTATCACATTGAGCGTTTGCGACACGACGATGCTCGGCTTGAGGTGGCGAAGGCGAGCTTCGAGCGTGCAGCGGACCTCGCACCAAGCACCGATACGCCTTACTTATCAGGGTTGCGCGGTAAAGCGGGCGACGAGGGTCGGGTGCGCCAGGAGGCAGTCGTTAAGGGCATCGTGCCGGAGACGCCTGCGCCCGTGCCGGTGAAGCCGGCACTCGTTGCGCCATCGGTCCCGCAGCCTGTGCGCACTCAGGTGAGCATGTGGGATCGCATCGTCGCGTTCTTCACGGGTGGCGATGCTGCCGAGCCGGCACCGATCGTGGCCCTCCCCGCAGTGGTCAATCCGAAGCCCGCACGTAGCGATGCTCAAGCCCAGCGCCGTCGTGGCCGCGGTAACGGTGACGCTCGCCGCGATGGAAGGCGCGACGGTAAGTCGGCTGAGCGCCGCGATGGCGTCAAACGCGATGGCGATCTTAGGCAACCCTCTGACGATACGAATCGCGAAGCCAAACGCGATCCAAGACGTCAAGACGAGCGGCGCCCCGCGGGCTTAAAGACCGATGGCAAACCGCGCAAGGAACAATCGGCACCGCAGGATGCGCGCAGCGGCGACGATGCTGGCGATAAGCGCAAGCCTCGTCCTCGTCCGGAGAAAGACAAATCGATCGTCGTTGAGACCGCAGAGCGCGTGACGATGCCGGAAGACATCGGACCCTCGCCTTCGACTGCAGCCGTTGCAACACTCGTCACAGCTGACTCTGTCCCGACCGAGGCGCCCCATGGTGAAGGTCACGAAGAACGCGGCCGCAGACGGCGCCGCCGGCGCGGGCGTGGTGGCCGCAGCGAAGGCGGCAGCAATGCGGTGTCCGGGAATGGAAGTGTGGGCAACGGCAACGCGCTGGCCGCCGCGAGCAATACAGAATCAAGCTTTCCTGAGCAGCACGCTGATGACTCCGAGGCAGAGGACTTGCAGCGCTCGGTCTCAGTGTTGATCAACGAGCCGCTGGAGCCGAAAGTGGCTGCAGAGGTTCCGCCTGAAACAGCGCGCGAAGCGCTTGTAGTCAGCAACATTACCGCTGTGCGCCTGCCTCCTTTGGTTCCCGCGCCGACGATGATTGCGCTGCCCGTCGTTCGGCAGGCACCGCTGCCGATCGACGAGTTGCAGCCCGTACTGCAAAGCGCGGGCTTGATGCTGGTACAAACCGCCGCCGATCGACACGCAGAAGCGCAGGCAAAGATGGCCGCGGAGTCAACGCCACCGCGGGCGCGGCGCGAGCGTGCGCCCCTGCCACCACTGGACGAGGCACCGCTGGTGCAGGTTGAAACGCAGGGCGGACCTGGCGGCCGCGCGAGCGCGTAGGACTCAGCCGGCACTGCGCGATGAGCGGCCGCGTCATTCCTCTGATCGATTCGCGCGCGGTGAATTCACCGCCAGTTGCGGTTGGTGATTTTGGACAACCGGCGGGCGAGGTTTCGGACCGGCTCGGCCGCCCTGTGCGGGACCTGCGCATATCGGTCACCGATCGCTGCAACTTTCGCTGCACGTATTGCATGCCGAAAGAAGTTTTCGATTCGGACTATCGCTTTCTGCGCCATTCCGATCTGCTGACCTTCGAAGAAATCGCGCGGCTGACGCGTGCGTTCGTGCACCACGGCGTCGAAAAGGTCCGGCTGACCGGCGGTGAGCCGCTGCTGCGCAAAGACCTGCACAAGCTGATCGCGATGCTGTCGCCGCTGAAGACGCGCAGCGGCCGCGCGCTCGACATTGCGCTCACAACCAACGGTTCGGTGCTGGCGCGCAAGGCGCGGCAGCTTGCGGACGCGGGTTTAAAGCGAATCACCGTTTCGCTCGACGGACTTGATGACGCGACATTTCGGCGCATGAACGACGTCGATTTTCCCGTGCGCGATGTGCTTGATGGCATCGACGCGGCCGCAGCGGCCGGCCTCGCCCCGGTGAAGATCAACATGGTCGTCAAACGCGGCGTCAACGAAAGCGAAATCGCCGCCATGGCGCGCCACTTTCGCGGTACGGGCTACATCGTGCGCTTTATCGAATACATGGATGTAGGCACATCGAACGGCTGGCGCATGGACGAAGTTGTGCCATCAAGCGAAGTGCTGCAGCGGATAGCCGACCAATTTCCAATTGAACCGCTCGACGCCAACTACACCGGCGAGGTCGCGGAGCGCTGGCGATACCGCGACGGGCAGGGCGAAATCGGCGTCATCTCGAGCGTGTCGCAGGCGTTCTGCCGCGATTGCACGCGTGCTCGCCTGTCAACCGAAGGAAAGCTTTATCTGTGCCTATTCGCCCATCAGGGTCACGACTTGCGCGCGCTGCTACGCAGCGAAGCTCCGCTGACTGATTCTCTGCTCGAATCTGCAATCGGCCACATCTGGCGCAAGCGCGACGACCGCTATTCGGACCTGCGTACCGCAGCGACCGCGAACATGCCGAAAGTCGAGATGTCGTATATCGGCGGCTAGCGCTGCATGAAAGACATCACCGGTCTAATTCTCGCCGGTGGACGCGGCGAGCGCATGGGGGGTGTTGACAAAGGCTGGGCGATACATGAAAGCAGGCCGCTGATCATGAGCGTCGTCGAGCGCTTTGCGCCGCAGGTTGGGCATCTGCTGATATCTGCCAACCGCAACATAAAACGCTACGGGGTGCTCGGCACTGTCGTGGAGGACGTCGCGATCGTCGGCGAAAGCTTCGCAGGCCCCTTAATTGGCGTGCTCAGCGGCTTGCGTCAGGCGCGCACCGAGTGGGTCGCTATAGTTCCATGCGATGCACCTCGGCTCCCGCTAGATCTGGTGCAGCGCCTTGCCAGCGCGGTACTCCATGCCGGTGCGATAGCGGCATCCGCGCGTGTGAATGATCAACTGCAGTCGACCTTCACGTTGGTGAAAACAGATTCTGCGCCTGAACTTGCAAGCGCAATCGCCGCAGGCACGCGCGCGATGCATCGCTGGCTGGAATCAATCGGTGTCGTCGCTGTCGACTTCGACGACGCCACCGCCTTCGCCAACATTAACCACACCGTCACAGAATAGCCGGCGCTACGCCGGGAACCGCTCCGCGGCGCGCTCTCGCAACTTGGCGGCCTCTTCTTCGCGGTCCTTCGGAGGTGCATTAGTTTGCAACGACCCCAGCAGCTTGCTGCTGATTGCGGCAATTTCCTCCACCGCGCTAAAGAATGCGGCTTCGTTGATCTTCGACGGCTCGTTGAACCCTGTCACCTTGCGCACGAATTGCAGCGACGCGGCGCGAACTTCGTCGTCCGTCACCGGAGGCTCGAAATTAAAAAGTGTCTTGATGCTTCTGCACACGAGTTGCACCTCACTCAGTTTGTGACTAGAACCTTTTCATCAATCGCAACATCTTCGCCACATGCGGCTTGTACGGCGGCAGGAACAGCTTCATGCCATTGAATCGCGACTGGCGGAACACCGGCGTTAGTTTGCTGAACGTGTCGAACCCCCAGCGGCCGTGGTAGTGACCCATGCCGGATGCGCCGACGCCGCCAAACGGCAGATCTTCCTGCGCGACGTGCATCAGCGTTTCGTTGAAGCAAACGCCGCCAGCGTGTGTGTTCTTCAGCGCCGATTCGGCCCGCTTGGCATCTTTATCAAACCAGTACATGGCGAGCGGGCGG
>DATLOA010000136.1:0-7350 GCA_035536515.1 Burkholderiaceae bacterium
GTTCGTACGCGCGAACTCCTGCTTGCGTGTCGAACAAGTCGTGCCGAACGTCAACCGCGCACCAGTGCGCATCGTCCAGATGCTCGCGCAGCTGCTCGACGCTGACCAACAGATTCGACGGTTTGCTGCCGCTCATCGGCGGGAATTCTAAATGCACACTGCACTAGAATCGGTGCGATGAAAGCAACTGCTGCGGCGCCCGCTTCGAAGGATTCAAACGAGCCGATCGGATTCGAACAGGCACTCGACGAGCTCGATGCGCTCGTGCGCCGCATGGAATCCGGGCAACTATCGCTCGACGAATCGATTGCGGCGTACCGGCGCGGCGCGGAGCTGGCTCGGTTTTGTCAGAGCAAGCTGTCGAACGCCGAGCAGGAAATCAAGCGGCTCGAAGGCGATTTGCTCAAGCCAATGGATATCTCTGAGCTGCGCGTAAGTGTCGAGAGCAGCCCCGCTAAAAGAGAAGTCGAATGACGTGTGCCGCTTTGCAGACGCCGTCGGCCGCCGTACCCCTTGAGTGCTGGATCGACGACCAAGGGACGCGATTCGAGACTGCTGCGCAACGAGCGTTGCCGCGCGTCGAAGAGATGCCCGTGCGGCTTCATCAGGCGATGCGATATGCGGTGTTAAATGGCGGCAAGCGCGTGCGACCTCTAATGGTTTACGCCGCGGGCGAAGTTACCGAGGCCGAGGGTGACGCACTTGACCGCGCCGCGCTGGCCGTCGAGTTCGTGCACGCGTATTCGCTGGTGCACGACGACATGCCGTGCATGGACAACGACGTCCTGCGCCGTGGCAAACCCACCGTTCACGTCGAGTTCGATGAGGCGACTGCGATGCTGGCCGGCGACGCTTTGCAGGCGGAAGCCTTCAAGGTGCTCGCCGACGGCGCGTTGCCTGCAACGCAAACCGCTGCGCTGATCCGCGAGCTGGCACATGCGTCATCCACCACCGGTATGTGCGGTGGACAGGCGATCGATTTGGCCGCGATCGGCACGACGCCGACGCTCGCCGAACTGGAGCGCATGCATAGGATGAAGACCGGCGCGCTGCTGAAGGCGGCGGTGCTGATGGGTGCGCTTTCGGGCCGCGCATCGCTGCTCACTGAGTGCACGCGCGAGGCGCTCGCGCACTATGGCGACGCGGTCGGGCTTGCGTTTCAGATCGTCGATGACTTGCTTGACGTCGAAGCCAGCACCACGGAGCTCGGCAAGACCGCGGGCAAAGACGCCCAGCAGCACAAGCCGACCTATGTATCTCTGCTCGGAGTGCAAGCCGCACGAGCATGGTCACTGCGCTTGCGCGCACAGGCGCTGCAGGCGGTCGATGGGATCGGCACCGGCGCACAACGTCTGCGAGAATTGGCCGATTTCATCGTGTGCCGAAAGAACTGATTGACCGTTTCATGGCCATGGAATTGCTCAGCAAGATCGATTCGCCAGCGGACCTGCGCGCATTGGAGCGCGCGCAGCTGGCGCAGCTCGCGGACGAGCTGCGTGCCTTCGTGCTCGAGTCCGTATCAAAAACCGGTGGCCACTTAAGCTCGAACCTCGGAACAGTCGAGCTGACGATCGCGCTGCACTACGTGTTCGATACGCCTGAGGACCGCATCGTGTGGGACGTTGGTCATCAAACGTATCCGCACAAAATTTTGACCGGCCGTCGCGACCAAATGGGACGGTTGCGGCAGCGCGGCGGTGTGTCGGGCTTTCCGCGCCGCTCGGAAAGCGAATACGACACTTTCGGCACTGCGCATTCGTCGACGTCGATCTCGGCGGCACTTGGGATGGCCGTCGCGGCGCGCAGCCAGGGATCATCGCGCCACTCGATTGCAGTGATCGGCGATGGTGCGATGAGCGCGGGCATGGCGTTCGAGGCACTCAACAACGCTGGTGTGACTGACAAAGTGCGGCTGCTGGTCGTCCTGAACGACAACGACATGTCGATCTCGCCGGCTGTCGGTGGGCTCAATCGTTATCTCGCGCGCCTGATGAGCGGCAAATTTTATGCGACTGCGAAGCAGGCGGGCAAGCAGGTGCTGAAAAGTTTTCCGCCGGTGTTCGAGCTGGCAAAAAAATTCGAAGAGCATGCTAAAGGCATGGTCGTGCCCGGCACGTTGTTCGAAGAATTCGGCTTCAACTACATCGGCCCGATCAACGGCCACGACCTTGACTCGTTGATCCCAACGTTGCAAAACATGAAGCTGCTGAGCGAGCAGCTCACTGGGCCACAGTTTCTGCACGTTGTCACCCGAAAAGGGCAGGGCTACGAATTGGCTGAAGCCGACCCGATTCTGTATCACGGGCCAACGAAGTTTGATCCGAGCGTCGGTTACACCGCCGCATCGGTCAGCAAGGCGAGCTACACAAAGATTTTCGGCGACTGGCTGTGTGACATGGCGGCGCTCGACACCCGATTGATCGGCATCACGCCGGCAATGCGTGAAGGCTCGGGCCTGGTGCGCTTCGAGCAGGAGTATCCAGATCGCTACTTTGACGTCGGCATCGCCGAGCAGCACGCTGTAACGTTTGCCGCCGGGCTGGCGTGTGACGGCATGAAGCCAGTGGTTGCCATTTACTCAACGTTCTTGCAGCGCGCATACGACCAGCTGATACACGACGTCTGTATTCAAAATCTCCCGGTCGTATTTGCGCTTGACCGTGGTGGGTTGGTGGGCTCCGACGGTGCCACGCACCACGGCGCGTTCGACCTAAGCTACCTGCGCTGCCTGCCCAACACGATGGTGATGGCCGCCTCCGACGAGAACGAGTGCCGGCAGATGCTTTACACCGCGTTCAGGCACGACGGGCCGGCCGCAGTCCGCTATCCGCGCGGCGTCGGACCTGGTGTAGAGGTTGAACAGGTGATGAGCGAATTGCCGGTCGGGCGCGGCGAGCCGCGCCGCCTCTCGAACGCGGTATCGGGGCGCCGGGTTGCGATTCTCGCGTTCGGCTCGATGGTGTCGCCCGCGCTTGCTGCCGCCGAGCAGTTCGATGCGACCGTTGCCAATATGCGCTTCGTAAAGCCGCTTGACGACGAGCTGGTGGCACGCCTCGCGCGCACGCACGATGTCCTCGTCACGATCGAAGAAAATGTCATTGCCGGCGGCGCGGGCAGTGCGTGTCTCGAATCGATGGCGGCGCAGGGTATCGAAGTTCCGCTGCTGCGCTTGGGGCTACCCGACAGTTTCGTCGACCACGGCGATCCGGTTGCGCTGCTGAAGGAATACGGGCTCGACGCAGCCGGAATCTCTGCTGCGATTCGCGCCCGATTTCCAGAGCTGGCGCGAAAAGTGCGCGTTCAGTCGGCTGCCTAACCCTGACTCGGCGTGTGCCGATGAAGCCAATCGTTATCGTGCAGCACGAGGCCGACACCGGGCCGGGCCACTTCGAAACTCACCTGCTGCAGAAAAATCTGCCGTATCAAATGGTGCGTGTGTACGCGGGCGACCCAATTCCGGACTCCGCCACAACGTTTGCAGGCATTTGTTCGCTTGGCGGCAGCATGAGCGCCAACGACGATCTGCCCTGGATCGACGCAGAGATCGCGCTGTTGCGCGACGCCGAGCGGCACCGTGTTCCGATCATCGGTCATTGCCTCGGTGGGCAGCTATTGGCGAAGGCATTCGGTGCGCAGGTGACTCGCAACGCGATGAAGGAAATCGGCTGGAGTGATGTCGACGTCGAGGATGCGGAGCTTGCGAGGGAATGGATAGGCAGTGAGGCGTCAGTCGAGCTCTTTCAATGGCACAGCGACACGTTTGCGCTACCGGCGGGCGCGCGTCGCTTTCTGACCAGCCCCTTGTGCGCGAACCAGGCGTTCATCATCGATCGCACGGATCATGCGCACCTTGGCATGCAGTTTCATGTCGAGATGACGCCGTCACTCGTCAACGGGTGGGTGGGCCATCCCTACGGCAAAAGCGAAATCGATCAGGCGTTCGAACGCCAGGGTGGGACCGGTGTGCAGCGTGCAGAGGAGATCGTTGTCGACCTCGACCAACGCACGCAGCGCATGAGCCGAATTGCAGATCGGATTTATCGGCGCTGGCTACGAGGCGTGCGCGAATAACTACCGGCGCAATCGCGCAGGCTTCCAAGGTTCCGACAAGCGACTGGATCCGTACAGTTCCTGGGCGGTGACCGCAGGGCGATGCGGGCAGATTCTTTGATGCACGCTAGCCAGCACCATTAGCTCGGCCATGGCATCGGGTGCAAGGTTCAATGACGAGTCGCGTCCGCTGTAAACCTTCTCGAAATACTGGTTCAGCTCGGGGTAGCCCCATAAAAGCCGCAGCGCTTGAATCACAGCGGGATGGCGCCGTTCCAAAATCGACAAACAGCTTTGGCTGACAGGAGCAGCGGCTGCCGTGCCCGTGGTTACACTCGGCGCCGGCCGGCCTTCGAGGTTGGGATCAACCGAGGCGACGAAGGCATTAAATCGGGAGGACGTTATTCGCATGGCGTCAGAGGCTAAGGGTAATCCGTTCGGCTGACAAATCACTGCCGACAGCCGGTAGGTATCCACGGTCAAAGCGCGCCTGCGCACCCCGGTCAATCTCGGAAATTTTCAAAAGTCAGCGGCAATTCAGTGACTTGGCTTCGTAGCAGTGCGATGCACTCCTGCAGCGCGTCCTTCTTTGCGCCCGCGATCCGCACAGCGTCGCCTTGAATACTGGCGGTAACTTTCAGTTTGCGGTCCTTGACCAACGCAACGATCTTCTTGGCCAGCGCCTGCTCGATTCCGTTCCTGATCTTGATCGGCTGCTTAAGCTTGTCGCCCGACATCTTCTCCGGCTTTTCGTACTCGAACAGCCTGGCGTCGACTCCGCGCTTGGCCATCTTGCCGGCAAGCACATCGCGTACTTGCCCCAACTTGAAATCATCGTCGGCGTAAGCCGTCAGCTCGAAATCTTTCTGCTCGAAGCGCGCGTCCGAGCCTTTGAAGTCGAACCGGTTGGTGATCTCCTTATTGGCCTGATCGATCGCGTTGCGAACTTCGACCATGTTGGGCTTGCAAACGACGTCGAACGACGGCATAGCGGCTCTCCAATGAATCGTGACAAGTGTATCGGCCTCTAAACTGGGGTCGTGAAAGTCCTAGGCAAAACCCTGATCGAACGCGACGTGTCGCTGCGGCCGTTCAACACTTTTGGCATCGACGCGAACGCAGCGCTGTTCGCCCGCATTCGTTCGCTCGAAGATTTGGAGCGCGTGTTTGGCGATCCCCGTGTTGCTGCTGCTCCGCTCCTTGTGCTGGGCGGCGGCAGCAACGTGCTCTTTACGCACGACTTCGACGGCTGCGTGCTGAAGGTCGAGATTCCTGGCGTGCAGCGCGAGGATGACGGTGCAACTTGGCGGGTGCGAGTGGGTGCCGGCGAAAATTGGCACGCAATCGTCGAGCGACTGATTGACGACAGCGCGCCCGGCCTCGAGAACCTGGCGCTCATTCCTGGCTCGGTCGGTGCGGCGCCGATACAGAACATAGGCGCCTACGGTGTGGAGCTCGCCGAGCGATTCGATTGTCTGCAAGTGTGGGATTTCGCGAGTCAAATGCTGCACACGCTGACCGCCGACGAATGCGGTTTCGGTTACCGCGACAGCGTTTTCAAGCGTGATAACGAAGCACGTCTGATCGTTACCGTGACGTTTGCATTGCCGCGGCGTTGGCAGCCTGTGACCGGCTACGCCGACGTCGCAAACGAGCTGCGCGCTCGAAACATTGCGCAGCCTCGGCCGCGCGATATCTTCGATGCCGTGGTGGCCATTCGGCAGCGCAAGTTGCCGGATCCGGCGCGCATCGGCAACGCCGGCAGCTTTTTCAAGAATCCGGTGATATCGCGCGAGCAGCGCACGACGTTGATCGACCGCCATCCGTCGCTGGTTAGCTACGACATCGGCGGCGGCCGCTACAAACTTGCCGCAGGCTGGCTGATCGACGCCTGCGGATTGAAAGGAGCGGTGCGCGGCCGCGCGGCCGTGTACGAAAAGCAAGCGCTGGTGCTGGTAAATCTTGGTGATGCGACCGGTAATGAAATCCTCGCGCTCGCGCGCGAGGTGCAGGACGCGGTGCGGGCACGGTTTGGCATCGAGCTTGAACCCGAGCCGCGAATTGTCTGACTCACAGCGTTGCGCCGCTAGACTGCGCTCTTGCCCGCATCAAGGACTGTATGAACAAGGAAATTGTTTCGACTTCGGACGCACCATCGGCGATCGGGCCGTATTCGCAGGCGGTCAAGACCGGGTTGGTCGTCTTTACCTCGGGACAGATTGGACTCGATCCGGCATCCGGCGAGCTGCGTGAGCATTTTGAACCGCAGGTGCGGCAGGCGTTCAAGAATTTGGCGGCGGTTGCCAAAGCGAGCGGCGGGTCACTGGCGAATGCGGTTAAGTTCACTCTGTTCCTGACGGACCTCGGACAATTTGCAAAGGCCAACGCGATCATGGGCGAGGTGGTGCCGAAGCCCTATCCGGCACGCTCGACAGTGGGCGTCGCCAGCTTGCCGCGCGGCGCGCAGTTCGAAGTCGAAGCAATTCTGGTTCTGTAGTTTGGCCCGCCAAGTCCGCGCCGAAGAAACGAGCGCTGCACCGGCCAACACGATTGCAGCGCGGCTGGCGCGCGCCGGACTGATATCCGATTGGGATTTTGTTTTGCACTTGCCGCTGCGCTACGAAGACGAAACGCGCATTACGCCGATCGCGAAGTTGATCGCCGGCAACGAATCGCAAGTCGAAGCCGAAGTGCTCTCGTGCGACGTCGTTTTCCGCGGCAAGCGGCAATTGCGCGTGACCGTGCGCGACGAGTCGGGTCAACTGATGCTGCGCTTCCTCAACTTCTATTCGTCGCAGATCAAGCAGATGGCAGTGGGCCGGCGATTGCGCATCTTCGGCCTGGTCCGCGGCGGATTAGCGGGCGATGAAATGATTCATCCGAGGGTGCGTCCGTGCGACGTGGCCGATCCGCTATCGAAGGCGCTGACGCCCGTTTATCCGTCGCCTGAAGGCGTGCCGCAATCGTGGTTGCGCAAGCGAATCAGCCGCGCGCTGCGCGACGTCGATATCGATGACGTGCTGCCAAAGGCGATGCGCGCGCGTCATCAGCTGGACGGGTTGAAGGATTCGATCGAGCGTCTGCACCGGCCGCCGCCGGATGCCGATGCGCTTGCACTTCAACAACGCACCGACCCGGCATGGCGCCGCCTGATGTTCGACGAGTTGCTGGCGCAGCAGCTTGCACTGCGCGCTGCGCGCGAGGCGCGCGCTGACCGCCGCGCGCACGCGCTCGCGAACGTCGATGCAACTGAGGGCACGATCAGCGTGCAGCTGCGCGCACAGCTGCCATTCAGCTTGA
>DATLOA010000137.1:0-7603 GCA_035536515.1 Burkholderiaceae bacterium
AAAAACCCGGCGCCAAAATTTTGACTGCGATCAGTCCCAGCAAGCCCACCGAGTAGCCCACGACCGCCAGTGCCGTTTGCCGTACGTCGAACGCGGTGAACTCGCGTCCCTGGAACAGCACCGACACGATGCCCTCTGCAGTCATGCCCAGTCCTACCGCGGCCGGAAGCGCGAGCAGGAAAACGAGACGCAATCCCCAATCAAGCAGATGCGAGTAGTCCGCGACGCGCTGCTCGGCAAACGCCGCCGATAAACTCGGCAGCAGCACCGTCCCAAGCGCGACGCCCAGCAGTGCGGTCGGAAACTCCATCAACCGGTCGGCAAACGCTAGCCATGTAACGCTGCCGGTAGCGAGATGCGACGCGATGTTGGTGTTGATGATGATGCTGATCTGCGCAACCGAAACCGCAAACAACGCTGGCAGCATTAGCCCGCCGACACGCCGCACGTCGGGGTCGCGAAAGGCAAACAGCGGAGACGACCAGCGAACACCGGCGCCGATCGCACGTAGCGCTAGTAACTGCATCGCAAGCTGCAGCGCGCCGCCGATCACGACCGCGAACGCCAGCGCCATGATCGGCCGGTCCAGGTGCGGCGCGAGCCACAGCGCGCACCCAATGAACGAAACGTTCAGCAGCACCGGCGTCGCCGCCGGCACCGCAAATCGGCGATAGGTGTTGAGCACGCCCGCGGCCAGCGCCACCAGCGACATGAAAACGATGTAGGGAAACATCCAGCGCGTCATTACCGTCGCCAGCGCGAACGCGTCGGGATTGCGCGCCAGGCCGGATGCGAGCAGCCACACCAACACCGGCGCCGCAATGACGCCCAGCACCGAGACGGCGAGCAATACGCAGAACAGCGCCGATGCCATGCGGCCGACGAAAGCCGTCGACCCAACCTCGTCGCGGCTACGAACATCCGCCAGCATCGGAACGAACGCCTGCTGAAAAGCGCCCTCGGCGAACATCCGACGCAACAAATTGGGAATGCGAAAGGCGACGTTGAAAGCGTCGGTTTCGGCGCTGACGCCGAAGAATCTCGAGATCAGCATGTCCCGCGCCAGGCCGGTAATACGGGAAACGAGGGTCAGGCCGCTAACGGTGGCGAGAGCGCGCAGCAAGGTGAGTGTTAATGGAAATTAGAGTTCAGTAGAGCGCCAAACTGCATCCGGTTTGCTATAGTGCCGCCCCTTTGTCAGCACACGCTTAGTCGACCGCCGCTGACATCAGAACCGGAATCTTATGGCCAATACCAAGCAAGCTCGTCATCGGGCACGTCAATCCACCCTGCGCAACGCACACAACTCAGCGCAACGCTCGCGCCTGCGCACCGCCGTAAAGTCGGTTCGTAAGGCCATTGAGAGCGGTGACAAAAAAGCTGCGCTGGAAACATTGAACCAGGCGACCAGTGTGATCGATTCGATCGCGGACAAAAAGGTCGTTCACAAGAACACCGCTTCGCGCAACAAAAGCCGACTCGCTGCCGCCGTCAAATCGATGAGCTAGCGGTGCGGGCGTACGCAAAGCTGCGCCCCGCATGACAAAACCGTCCTCCAAGGTGCTCGTCATCAACGACGAGCCACTGATCTTGCGCGAGCTGCTAAAAGGTTTGAACGCCGCAGCGCGCTCTTTGGACAATCCGTACGGAATTTCGTTTATCGGCGCGCTGACCGCCAAGGAAGGCTTGGCGCTGATCGAGCGCGATGGCGACATTCAGACAGCGGTCGCTGACGACAAGCTGTACGCAGTGACGGACACCCGCTCCAACGGCAAGACCAATGGCAAGACAGGCCGCAAGAACGGCGACGGCAAGCGCAGCCTGCAGCGCAGTTTGCAAGTGACGGCGCTCAAGCTAGTGCAGAAGATCACGTCGTTGCGACCCGAGATCGACGTCTACATCCTGATCGACAAGGAAAAGGAAGATCAGGTGGTCGATGCTCTTTTCACGGAGGCAGTCGACGGATATTTCTACCGTGAAGAGCGCGATTACCGGGGCATGTACCGCATTCTGAATGCGCAGATCGCCGAGCGCGCGCGCACGCCTTTTTACGATGCGTTAAAGGCGTACGTCGTGGCGGCTAAGGACGCGTGGCACACACCCGGTCATTCGAGTGGCGATTCGATGCGCGGCAGTGCGTGGGCCAATGAGTTCTACGACTTCATGGGTGAGCACGTGTTCGATGCCGATCTGTCGGTGTCGGTAAAAGCGCTCGATTCTCTGATGGAGCCGACCGGTGTGATTGCCGAGGCGCAGCAGATGGCGGCACGCGCGTTCGGGGCGCGCCGCACTTTTTTCGCGACCAACGGCACATCGACCGCAAACAAAGTCATTTTGCAGACCATGATTGCGCCGGGCGAGACTTTGCTGCTCGATCGTAATTGTCATAAGTCGGTGCATCACGGCGTCGTGCTGTCGGGCGCGCAGCCGATTTACATGGATTCGTCGGTCAACCGTAAGTACGGCGTGTTCGGTCCGGTCCCGAAAAAAACCATACTGAAGGCCATAGACGAGCATCCCGAAGCGGAGTTGCTCGTGCTGACTTCCTGCACGTACGACGGACTACGCTACGACCTGAAACCGATCGTTGATGCAGCGCATGCGCGGGACATCAAAGTGCTGATCGACGAAGCGTGGTTCGCACATGCGCGCTTTCATCCGGCGCTGCGGCCGACCGCGCTTGAATCCGGCGCCGATTACGTGACGCAATCGGCGCACAAGACGCTGTCTGCGCTGTCGCAAGCCGCGTACATCCATGTCAACGATCCGACGTTCAACGACCACATCTTTCGTGAAAATTTCAACATGCACACATCGACGAGCCCGATGTACAGCATGATCGCGAGCCTCGATGTGAGCCGCAAACAAGCCGTGCTCGAGGGCTACAAGCTGCTGCAACGGACGCTGATGCTGGCCGACGAGCTGCGCGAGCAGATCAACTCGACCGGCGTGTTTCGTGTGCTGGAGCTCAACGACTTGCTGCCCGACGAAGTCAAACACGACGGCCTCCGCCTCGATCCAACCAAGATCACCGTTGACGTTGCTGCGTGCGGGATGACCGTCGACGACCTGCAGAATGAGCTTTTCACGCGCTTCAATATCACCGTCGAAAAATCGACGTTCAACACGCTTACTTTGCTGCTGACCATCGGCACCACGCGCTCAAAGTGCTCGCGGCTGTACGACGCGCTGATGCGCATCGCGCGCGAGAAGCGCGCGCCGCGGCGTTTGTATCGCACGCCCGATCTGCCACCGTTCACCGAGCTCGCTTTTTTGCCGCGCGATGCGTACTACGCAACGGGCGAGCTGGTACCGCTGCTTGACGACAACGATCAAGTCAACGGCGGGCTCGCCGGGCGTATCAGTTGCGACCAGATCGTTCCGTACCCGCCCGGCATCCCCGTCCTGGTACCGGGCCAACGCATCACAGACAACATCGTCGAATATCTGGTCCGATACCTACGCGTGCAGAACAAGGTCGAACTGCATGGAGTGGTGTATCAAGGTTATGTACCATCAGTGCGGGTGCTGTCGTCGGACGAGGAGCACCAGTTGATTGCGCTGGTGGCGAGCCGGCCGCCGACACGGCGCGCGGCGTAGCGCCGCCTTATTTCGAACTGCCTCACTCTTATAATCCTGCGACGCGGCGACCAAGCCGATGATCCGCTGCGTTTCTGTGGACAGCAAGGAGTGCGAACGATGACGCACCTGATGAATACCTACAACCGGTTGCCGATTGCCTTCACACACGGTAAAGGCGCGCGCTTGTACGACGAGCAGGGCAATGAATATCTGGATGCGCTGGCCGGCATCGCGGTCAACGGCCTCGGGCATGCACATCCGCGGCTGACCGCGGCGTTGACCGAGCAGGTAAGCCGACTGATTCACACGTCGAACGTTTACCGCGTGCGCGAACAGGAGACCTTGGCCGATCGCATCTGTGCTCTGTCCGGTATGCAAGAGGTGTTCTTTGCAAACTCGGGATCGGAAGCCAATGAGGCGGCGTTAAAACTGGTGCGATTTCTCGGATACAAGCGCGGCATCGAAGCGCAAACGATCGTGATGGAGCGTGCATGGCATGGCCGCACGCTTGCCACACTGGCAGCCACGGGCAGCGACAAGGCGCGTAAGGGATTCGATCCGTTTCCAACCGGATTCGTCAGCGTGCGTTACAACGATATTGACGCCGTCCAACGTGCCGGGGATGCAGATTCGAGAGTCGCCGCGGTGTGGCTCGAGGTGTTACAAGGCGAGGGCGGCATCTACGTCGCGGATCTCGATTACGTGCGCGCACTACGCCGCTTGTGCGACGATCGCGGCTGGCTGCTGATGATCGACGAAGTGCAAAGTGGTATCGGTCGCACCGGAAAATGGTTTGCACATCAGTGGGCCGGCATCAAACCCGACGTGATGACATTGGCGAAAGGGCTCGGCTCCGGCGTCCCGGTCGGCGCATGTGTCGCAGCAGGCCCGGCGGCAGGCGTGTTCGGTCCGGGAAATCATGGCACCACCTTCGGCGGCGGACCGCTTGCGATGCGCTCAGGAATTGAAACGCTCGAGATCATCGAAAAAGAGCGTCTGATGGAAAACGCCGTCGCGCAGGGCGACCTCATCATCGGCGGTCTGAAGCGCAGATTGGCCGCCGTCAGAGGTGTTACCCAAATCCGCGGCATGGGATTGATGATCGGCATCGAGCTCGACCGGCCGTGCGGCGAGCTTGTGCGGCAAGCACTTGATGCCGGATTACTGATCAACGTAACCCACGACAACGTGATTCGTATGCTGCCGCCCCTCATTTTGAGCGCAGAGGAGGCCGAACTGATTGTCGAGCGTCTCGCGCCGCTGATCGTTGCCCTCCTTCGTTCGCAATCAGATGTCAATTCGAAAACCACCGCGAAGGCGGCCTGAGTTGCATGTTGGGCGGCATTCGCCACTTTCTGCAATTCGCCGACTTCGATCGCTTGGAACTCGAGTGGGTATTTGAGCGCTCGCGCATCATCAAGGAGAGGTTCAAGCGCTACCAGCTTTACCAGCCGTTAACCGACCGCACGCTCGCGATGGTTTTTGAAAAGGCCTCGACTCGCACGCGCGTGTCGTTTGAAGCAGGCATGTATCAGATGGGCGGGTCGGTAATTCACATCACGACCGGTGATTCGCAACTCGGGCGCGCCGAGCCGATCGAAGACACCGCGCGTGTCATTTCACGCATGGTCGACATCGTGATGATCCGCACCTTCGAGCAAGCGAAGCTGGAGCGCTTCGCGGCGCATTCACGCGTGCCGGTAATCAATGGCCTGACCAACGAGTATCACCCGTGCCAGATCCTGGCAGACATCTTCACTTTCATCGAACACCGCGGACCGATCGCCGGGCGCGCGGTGGCGTGGATCGGCGATGCCAACAACATGGCTTACACGTGGCTGCAGGCCGCGCGAACGTTAGGGTTTCGTCTGAACGTGTCGACTCCGCCCGGTTACGCCCTTGACACGTCGCTGGCCATCGCTGGCGAGCACTTACGGGTCTTCGACGATCCAATGGAAGCTGCCCGCGACGCCGCCCTGGTCACTACCGACGTATGGACCAGTATGGGATACGAGGCCGAATACGACGCGCGAGCCAAGGCGTTTGCTGATTGGCAGGTCGATGCCGAGATGATGCGCGCCGCAGAGCGCGACGCCGTCTTCATGCACTGCCTGCCCGCGCATCGCGGCGAGGAAGTCGCCGCCGACGTGATCGACGGTGCACAATCGGTCGTATGGGATGAAGCCGAGAACCGTTTGCACGTGCAAAAGGCGTTGATGGAGTATCTGGTGCTTGACAAATGCGTGAGCTAGAGATGAGGAACATTCGATTCTGGTTGATTGCATGCGTATGTCTAACGCCGGCGACGTCATTGCACGCGCAGGGCGGGATTTGGGTGAACCCTAAGGAGTTCAAAGCCGCGCCGCTTGATTCGGAAAAGCCTTCGCAGCCTGCCTCGCTTGTGCAACCGTCGACGACGGCTGAGAAGAAGGCGGTGTTCGCCATCGCCTCCGCAATCGGTGGGCAGTTGAACTACATTGTCGCTAAGCAGCAAGTCGGCTCGAATCTCGATCCGTACGAGCGCACGACTTTGTCAGTCCCCGACTACTCGCTCGACGCGATCGTCATGCGCGGTATTGATCGCGTGGTGTCGCGCCGCTTTCCGGACACCGATCGAGTCTTCATGAGATTGAATCCAAGCCAGCTTGACGGTGTGGCACCACCCGATCGCGAACGCGTCGCATTTGCGCGCTTGACCGCCGAGCTGCAGCAAATGCCCGAGCGTGCAGGGTGGGATCGCATCGTCGTGGTCACTCCACACTATCGCGGTTTTGAGCGCGCGGGTTTGGGCAGCAAGATGCACGGACTCGGAATGTTTGTGCAGGGCTTGAATGAAGACAGCACTGCGTCAGAAGGTCGCTATGAAGTGATCGAGCCCGACGGCACTCCGGGGCGGATGCGCAAAAACAATTACATCGCGCTGTACTACTACGCCAAGCTGTTCATTCTCGATGCAAAAACGCTACAGGTGCTTGAAGAATCGCCTTGGTTGATCGACGAGAAGATTCATAATACGAGCTCAGACGCGATCAATATCGCGAAGTCACTGACGATCGAACAGTTGTCTAGCCGTCTCGAAGTGTTCGCTGAAAAGGCGAGCGGCGAAGCGCTTAGTAAGACTCTCAGAGGGACGATCGTGCCGGGCGAAATCAAGCCGGTCGCGCCGCGCTAACGTTAGGTTCGCCGATCGGAAGGACGCTGTAGCCGCTCGGCGCATTCAGCTGTGCGCCGATATGATGCGCTCAAGCGACGATGCTCTTACAACTCTATGGCCACGATCCTGCAGCACCTACCCACTGGCGACAAAGTGGGCATTGCTTTTTCAGGCGGGCTTGACACCAGTGCCGCCCTGCTGTGGATGCGCGACAAAGGAGCCATTCCATACGCCTACACCGCGAATCTCGGACAGCCGGACGAAACAGATTACGAAAGCATTCCGCAACGCGCGCTCGAATACGGCGCCGAAAAAGCGCGACTGGTTGACTGCCGTTCGCAGCTGGTTACCGAAGGCATTGCAGCCTTGCAATGCGGCGCCTTTCACGTTTCTACCGCGGGGCTTACGTACTTCAACACGACTCCGCTCGGCCGCGCGGTGACGGGCACGCTGCTGGTCAGCGCGATGAAGCAAGACGAAGTCAACATCTGGGGCGACGGCAGCACTTACAAAGGTAACGACATCGAGCGTTTCTATCGGTACGGCTTGCTCGCCAATCCTGAGTTGAAGATTTACAAACCGTGGCTTGACCAGACGTTCATCGACGAATTTGGAGGGCGCGCCGAATTGTCAGAGTTCATGCGGACGCGCGGACACGCCTACAAGATGGCGACGGATAAAGCGTATTCGACCGACTCGAACCTACTCGGCGCCACGCACGAAGCTAAGGATCTGGAGCAGCTTTCGAGCAACGTGCACATCGTCGATCCGATCATGGGCGTGGCGTCCTGGCTCGATTCGGTTGCAATTGCACGTGAAGAAGTCAGCATCCGCTTCGATCAAGGTCAGCCCGTCGCTTTGAATGGC
>DATLOA010000138.1:0-2497 GCA_035536515.1 Burkholderiaceae bacterium
CTGGCCCCGCAGGTAGAGCATCGCGTTGATCGACGAGCAGCCACCGAGCACTTTGCCGCGCGCGTAGAGGATCGAGCGCCCGTTCAGTCCCGGGTCGGGCTCAGTTCGATAACACCAGTCAGTGCGCGGATTGCCGATGCAATACAGGTAACCGACCGGAATGTGGATCCAAATCCAGTCATCACGCGGGCCCGCCTCCAGCAATAAGACCTTGACTTGCGGATCAACCGAAAGCCGGTTGGCCAGCACGCAGCCGGCAGTTCCTGCGCCGGCGATCACATAGTCGAACTGCACGGAGTCAACGCTTGGCGACGACTTTGGAGTCGCTTAAGCGACTGCAAGATTGCCACTGATGAGCAGCCACGGGGAAGACCTGTCATGTCAAATAGGGGATGAGTTGCACGAAAGGCGGGATCGCCTGCTAGAAATGTTGGAGGGATTAATAGCTTGATAGGCATGTTCACAAAGTATGCCGTTTCCTAATGCTTTAGTCCGTTGCGCGCCCTTAACGTCCTGCAACGTCAGCGAGGCGGCGCTGTCGTGACGAACTCCACAACGTCGTCCAGCACTGGCGCCAAAAACCGCAGCGGAAATGCAAATGCCCCGATCAATGTCGCGTGGCTTGCGCGCGGATACATTTGCAGTGTGACCGGGATGCCGGCCTGTTGCAGCCGGTTCGCCATCTGCTTGGTGTTGCGCTCGGGATTGATCAGCTCATCGTCGAGCGCGGCTGCGAGAAACGTACGCGGTACCGACGTCGACACGTAGCGAATCGGCTCGCACTCCGGCGGCGTATCCGGATGCAGGAACACGGGCTTCACTTCCGAATTTTCGATCGGCAGAAATTCGTATGGCCCCGCAAGACCGATCCATCCCGCGAGCTGCGTGGGCTGAATGCTTTCGGCCCCGAGCCAGCGCGCGTCGAGCGCCATCATCGCGGCGTTGTAGCCGCCGGCACTGTGCCCCATCACGAAGACGCGCTTTGGATCTGCGCCCAGACGCGCCGCCTCGCGCAGCGCCCATGCGGTGGCGGCAGCGTTGTCTTTCAAAAAATCCGGATAGCGCACCTCGGGATACAACCGATAGTCGGGAATGACCGCAACGATGCCGCGCGCGGCAAGCGCTTCGCCGACGAAGCGGTAGTGCGCGCGCTCGCCGTGCTTCCACGAGCCACCGTAAAAGAACACGACCAGCGGCCAACCCTCGGCCGGACGCAGTCGCTCCTCGATTTCGCGCGGCACGTATACGTCAAGCTGCTGCCGTCTGCTCGCACCATACGCAGCAGTCGTCATGTCGTGCGAGTCCGACACGACAAGTACGTTGAAAGTGCTCAGCGGTGCGCACGCAGCAATCGCAAGCGCAGCAATGAGCACAGCGACGCGTGTATGCAGCGTGCGCGACATCGGCAATGAACTCCCGGCTTGTCGAAAAGGCGCCGATGGGAATCACCGCGCCAGCAACGGCCGGTAGATTAAGACCGCTGCCGTTTAAGGCAAGTTACGAATTACGAAGCGCCAGCACCACAATTCGCTAACGCGGCGGCGTCGCCTTAATAAACTCGACGACGTCTTCAAGTACCGGGGCCAGGAAGCGCAGCGGGGCGGAAAACGCCCCGATCAGCGTGATGTGATTCGTGCGCGGATAGAACTCGACCGTGACCGGAACGCCGGCCGATTGCAGCTTGACCGCCATCTGGCGCGTGTTGCGCTCCGGATTGACTAGCTTGTCTTCGGACGCCGCGCCGAGAAACGTGCGCGGTGACGATGCGGTGACGTACCGAATCGGCTGCGACTCGGGCGGACTGTTCGGATGAAAAAACACCGGCTGCGCGTCGGGATTTTCGATCGGCAGAAATTCGTACGGCCCGGCGAGCCCGATCCATCCGGCGAGTTGCGTGGTCTTCGCACCTTCAGCGCCGAGCCAGCGCTGATCGAGTGCAACCATCGCCGCGTTGTAGCCGCCTGCGCTATGGCCCATTACGAATACGCGCTTCGGATCGGCACCGAGGCGCGCCGCTTCGCGCAACACCCACGCGACCGCCGCCGCATTGTCTTTCAAAAAATCGGGATAACGCACTTCGGGATACAACCTGTAATCCGGGATGACGGTCACGATGCCGCGCGCCGCCATCGCTTCACCGACGAAGCGGTATTCCTCGCGCTCGCCGCGGTTCCATGAGCCACCGTAGAAGAAAACAACCAGAGGCCAACCGGCCGCCGGGCGTGCACGCTCGGCGGCCGCACGTGGCGTGTAGACGTCAAGCTGGCGTCGCTCGCCAGACCCGTAGGCCATTGTGGTGAGCTCATGAGAGTCGGACGGCACGATCGCATTGAGCGCGCGAATTGGCGAGCACGCGACGAGCGCAACTGCGACGATCACAGTGGGGATGATCAGAAAGATTCGCACCATGGCAGCTGCGCTCTCTCTTTTATGAAATTGCGCCGGACAGAATCACCGGTCCGGTCGGGCCGCCCGTCGGCGAGCCGCCTGCGGGCTC
>DATLOA010000139.1:0-2708 GCA_035536515.1 Burkholderiaceae bacterium
GACGACCATTACCACTGCGATGGAAACTGCCGCGGTGCGCGCGCTGGCCGGCCTGGCGCGCGAAGAGCAGAGTGACATCGTCGCCTCAGCATATGGCGTAGCCGACGTCAGCTTCGGCCCCGAGTATCTGATACCGAAGCCGTTCGATCCGCGGCTGATCACTCGCATTGCACCTGCGGTTGCGCAAGCAGCGATGGCAAGCGGCGTTGCTACGCGGCCGATCGACGACATCCAGGCGTATCGCGATCAGCTGCAGCAGTTCGTCGACCACTCCGGCACGTTCATGAAGCCGATCTTCGCGATCGCGAAGACCGCGCACGCCGGCAGCGGCAAATCGCGCATCGTGTTTGCCGAAGGTGAAGAAGAACGAGTGCTGCGCGCGGTGCAGGTCGTGATCGACGAAAAACTGGCGAAGCCGGTTCTGATCGGGCGGCCGGCGGTGATAGGCAAGCGGCTCGAGCGCTTCGGTTTGCGCATGCGGCCGGAGGTCGACTTCGATCTGGTCAATCCCGAGTTCGACAATCGCTATCGCGACTACTGGGAGACATATCACCGCCTTGCTGCGCGCAGGGGCGTGACGCAGCAGTACGCGAAGATCGAGATGCGCCGGCGGCTGACGCTGATCGGCGCGATGATGATGCATAAAGGCGAAGCCGACGGCATGCTGTGCGGTACGTTCGGAACGCACGGGCCGCATCTGACCTATATCGATCAGGTGCTGGGACGCCGCGCGGGAGCCAACGTTTACGCCGCGATGAATATCCTGATGGTGCCCGGGCGGCAGCTGGCGCTCGTCGACACGATGGTCAACCTCGATCCGAGTGCGGAACAAGTTGCCGAAATCACGGTGCTCGCTGCCGAGCAGTTGCGGCGACTTGGAATCGCGCCGCGTGCAGCGCTCGTTTCGCATTCCAATTTCGGCTCGAGCGATGCGCCGTCGGCCGTGAAGATGCGCGACGCGCTGGCGCTTATTCGCCAGCTCGCGCCCGATCTTGAGGTCGACGGCGAGATGCACGCCGACGGCGCGGTGGATGATGCAATCCGCAGATCGATCATGCCGTTTTCGTTGCTGAGCGGAGACGCCAATCTGCTGGTGTGCCCGACGCTCGATGCGGCCAACATCGCGTACAACCTGTTGAAGGCGACGGCGGGCAACAACATTGCGATTGGCCCGATGTTGCTCGGCGTCGCGAAGCCGGCCAACATCCTCACTCCTGCTGCGACAGTGCGACGGATCGTCAACATGACGGCGTTGACGGTGCTCGAAGCCAACTCGGTGCGGCAGGCTGAACTGCTTTAACGATAGTCGCCGGCGACTGTCTGCAGCGTTGCCAGCGCCGCAAGCCCCGCGGTTTCGGTGCGGAGTACTCGCGGCCCCAGACTATAAGCGCGATAGCCAAGTTGCCAGGCGAGCGCAATTTCGTCGTCGTCGAAGCCGCCTTCTGGCCCCGCTGCGACTGCGAGTCGAAGATCGGCCGCAGGAACCAATGCGAGCGGTGATTCGGCATTCGGATGCAGCAACACGCCGCTCCGGCCATCGGCTCGGCCCGACTGCAACGCGTTAGCAAGACTTGCACTCGCCTCGATGTGGGGAATGCGATTACGTCCGCATTGCGCGCAGGCAGCAACGATCAACTCGCGCAGCCGCTGAAGCCGCTTCGCCAGACGATCGTCTGCCAGCCGCACTATCGAACGTAGAGCCGGCATCAACACGATCGATTGCACGCCCAGCTCGACCGACTTTTCGACAACCCAATCGAGCTTGTCGGTCGCAATCCAGGCTTGAATCAGGGTTATCGAGAAAGGCGATTCGCGCTCGATGGTGTTTGCCGCTCGAATGTCGGCGATCGCGCGCGAGCCGTTGATTTTGAGCTGCGCAGCGAATTCGCCGCCGCGGCCGTTGAACAGCGCGATCAGATCCCCGTTCCGCAACCGCAGTACGCGGAGCGCGTGGTGCGAGATATGCGTCGGCAGTTCTAGTTGTGTGCCAAGTGCAAGCGGCGCGTCGATGAAGAAACGCGCCGCTCGCATCAGCTTATTGCGACCGAATTACGCGGCCTGCAGGTGCGCGATTTGAGGCGCTTCGGGCACTAAAGCTTTGGGTTGCACCTGCTCCTGCACAAACACCGGCAACGCGAACAGGGCGGAATGCAGCGCCGGATGGTAGTAGCGCAATCCGCCGATTTCACGGTCCGCGATGCGCTGCCCGATCACGTCGGCGACGATGGTGCGTGGATCGAGCGTATCGCTCGCGACCGCGAGGCACCAAAGCGAACCGTACAGCGGCACGAAGATCGACATTGGCGCTACATGGCGAAATACCTTGCGCAGATTTGCCGCGTTCTTTCGAACGGTCTCCGCCTGATAGACAGGCGAGCCGAGGTGCAGCGTCAACATTCCACCCGGGCGCAAGATTCTTTGGCACATTCGAAAGAATTGCTCGGAGTACAAGCGAAACGCGGGCGTGTCCGGGTCAGTGAGGTCGAGCACGATCATGTCGAACCGCTCGCTTGTGTTCTTCACGAACTCGAACCCATCGCCGATCTTCACTTCAAGCCGCGGATCGTCGAACACGCTGTTGTGAATCGAGCCGAGCCACTTTTTCGAGACGTCAATCACGACCGGATCGAGCTCGGCCATCACCACGCGCTTGACACTCGGATGCTTCAACAACTCTTCCGACGAACCCCCGTCGCCACCGCCGATCA
>DATLOA010000140.1:0-2828 GCA_035536515.1 Burkholderiaceae bacterium
CTGATGATCGGCGTTCGCTACTGGCTCGCGTCGCGCCAGATTCGCCATGTCACCGCACACGCGGACCAGGTTCCGGCTCAATTTGCGGATCGCGTGTCGCTCGAAGCACATCGGAAGGCGGCGCATTACACGGTCGAAAAAACTCGACTCGGGATCGTCGAGACGGCAGTGGGCGCCGCCGTGCTCGTCGCGCTGACGTTGCTGGGCGGGCTGCAATGGATCAGCGATACGCTCCGCGCGTGGATCACCGGCGACCTACCGTATCAAGTCGCCGTCGTAACCGCCGTGGTGCTTCTGCTCGCCTTGGTCGACTTGCCGTTCTCGTGGATTCGCCAATTCCGGATCGAGCAGCGTTTCGGCTTTAACCGGATGACGCCGCGGCTTTGGATGCTCGATCTCGTCAAGTCATTCGCGGTCGCTGCGGCGCTCGGCCTACCGCTGCTTACTGCCACGATCTGGCTGATGCAGAAGGCCGGCGATGCATGGTGGTTTTACGTATGGCTGTTGTGGGTGGCGTTTAACGCGTTGGTGCTGCTGCTGTATCCGACACTGATTGCCCCAATCTTCAACAAGTTCGAGCCGTTGAAAGACTCGGCGCTTGCGGAGCGCATCGGCGCGTTGCTGAGCCGCACAGGATTTGCCAGTAGGGGCGTGTTCGTGATGGACGGGTCGCGGCGCTCGGCGCACGGCAACGCGTACTTCACAGGGCTTGGCCGTGCGAAGCGCATCGTGTTCTTCGATACTCTGATCGAGCGCTTGTTGCCGCCCGAGATCGAAGCGGTGCTGGCCCACGAGCTTGGGCATTTCAAGCTGAAGCACATCGCCAAGCGGCTCGCATTTTCGTTCCTTGTCAGCCTGGGCGTACTGGCCTTGCTCGGATGGCTGATCAACGAGCCCTGGTTTTTTGCGGGGCTTGGCGTTGAACCAAAAGGCGACGCGCATCAAGGCGTCGCGCTTGTGCTGTTCATGTTGGTGTTGCCCGTGTTTACTTTCGTGTTCGCACCACTGGCCAGCATCATGTCGCGCAAGCACGAGTTCGAGGCCGATCGCTTCGCTGCGCGCAACGCGTCGGCTGACGATCTGGTCAACGCGCTGGTCAAGCTGTATCAGGACAACGCATCGACGCTGACGCCGGATCCCGTGCACTCGGCGTTTTACGACAGCCATCCGCCGGCGTCGATCCGCATCGAGCGCCTGCTGCGGGCCGCGCATAGAAGCTTTCAATGAGGACGCTCGAGCAATTGCTGAGCTCGCACTGTCGCGCGGTCACCGGCGAAGCTATGAACCACGCGCAAGTCGCTGCGCAACTCGACGTGCTCGATCAATGGACCGTCAACGACGGCGCACTGTCAAAGGCCTATCGCTTCAAGAATTACTACGAGACGGTCGCGTTCGTCAACGCACTCGCGTACGTCGTGCACCGCGAAGACCACCATCCGGATCTGCACGTCGGCTATAACCGCTGCGAGGTTCGCTTCAACACGCATTCGGTCAACGGTATTTCGGAAAACGATTTCATCTGTGCCGCCAAGGCCGATGCGGTATACGCGCACGGGCGCGCGTGACACCTCCGCCGCAAGTGCGTGCGCGTGTGATAGCAACGTTCGGCCGGCAATCGTTGATCGCCGATGCGGCGCACATTCGTCAGGCAACGCGACGCGGCAGGCGCGAGGACGTTGTCGTGGGCGACTGCGTGCTCGCCAGCATCACGTCAGCGGAACAAGCGCGGATTGAATCAATCGAGCCGCGGTCGACACTGCTTTTTCGGACCGACAAGTATCGAACCAAGGAGCTTGCGGCCAACGTCGATCAGGTGATCATCGTTTTTGCGGGGCGCCCCGCGTTCAACCGCTGGTTCATCTGGAAAGCGCTGGTCGCCGCGGCCGCAGCCGGCATCGAAGCGCTGGTCCTGCGCAATAAGGCCGATCTGGCCGACTCCGACGATGCTGAGTCATTCTTGCACCAGGCATCCCAACTTGGGTGGCGCACGCTAGCCATGTCAGCCAAAGGCGAAGGTGAATTAGCGCGCGAGCGGTTGCTACCCGAAGTCGCGGGGCGCAGAAGCTTGATGGTTGGACAATCCGGCATGGGCAAGTCGACGCTGCTCAATCTGATGATTCCCGATGCACGCGCACGCACGCAGGAGTTTTCGGAACGCCTGAATGCAGGCAAGCAAACGACGACGGCATCGCGTTGGTTTTCTTTCGGCAACGACAGCGCGCTGGTCGACACCGCCGGCTTCGAGGAATTCGGGCTCACGCACCTGCGCTTCGAAGAAATCGCGGCGACGTTTCCGGAATTCCGTACCGCGCTTGGGCACTGCCGATTTCAGGACTGCCGCCACCTGCAGGAACCCGGATGTGCCGTGCGCGTAGCGCTTGCCAACGGGGATATCATCCGCGAGCGCTACGAGTTCTATCAGTCGCTGGCAACGGCATCGCTCGCATGAAGCTGCTGGCGCGCGCAGATAATTCACTGCAGGCCTCGATATGGGCCGACACGCTGCGCGCCGCCGGAATCCGCTGCGAGTTGCGCAACACGACGCTGGCCGGCGCGCTCGGTGAGATTCCCTTTCTCGAATGCGCTCCGCAAGTGTGGATCGAGCGGAATCTGGACGAATCGCGCGCACGCGAAATTCTGCAGCAGCTTAGGCAACCCATGTACGGGCCGCACTGGCAGTGCACACACTGCGGCGAAACTTCGGAGCCGCAGTTCGGCGGCTGCTGGCAATGCGGAGCCGTGCGGCCGGTGCCTTAAGCGAAGAGGCTTGCCAGCGTCAGAAGCAACAGCAAGACGAGCCATAACAGCAAAGTGCGCCAAGCTAGTCC
>DATLOA010000141.1:0-2705 GCA_035536515.1 Burkholderiaceae bacterium
TCCGCCCAGCACTTTGATGCACATAACTGAGCGCGCACCGGTGTTATCGGCGACGTCGAGCATTGATTGCATTTGAATCATGATTTCGCCGCTCAGTTGCCTCAGTTGCTCTGGGTTGCCTTGATTCCCAACTTGACCGCTCGTTCAACGAACATGCCGCCAGTCTTGGGTCCCGTTCGGGAAGCTTCGTCTGAAAAACGAAGCCCGCGATTATATCTGACGGCGTCGAAACGCCGCAACTTATATGACGACTGCTTCTTTGACCACGCGCGTCACGGTCCACGGTTTTGTCCGTGACAGCGGGCGCGAAGCGGCTATCTCAACCACGTCGCCCTCGTTGACCGCATCGGTCTCATCGTGCGCGTGATACTTGTTAGACTTGACGATGTACTTGCCGTAAATCGGATGTTTTTGGCGCCGCTCGACCAGCACCGTCACGGTTTTAGTCATCTTGTTGCTGACGACCTTGCCGATTAGCGTGTGCTGCAACGACTTTTGTTCTTTGCGGGTGTTCTCGACGATCATTTGACGGCGGCCTTCTGCCCGAGGACGGTACGCACGCGAGCGATGTCACGCCGCGTTCGGCGCAGCTGACTTGTATTGGTTAACTGTTGGGTGGCGTGCTGCATGCGTAGCGAAAAATGCGCCTTTTGCAACTCCTGAAGCTCCTTCAGCAGCGCCGCAAAATCCTTTTCACGCATCTCTTTAACCTTCATCGGGTCCCCTATTGCCCAAGCTGGCGCACGACAAACGTCGTCTTCAGCGGCAGCTTGGCAGCGGCCAGCGCAAACGCCTCGCGCGCCAATATTTCGTTCACACCGTCGAGTTCGTACACCACGCTACCGGGCTTCACCTCGGCGACCCAGTATTCCGGGTTGCCCTTGCCGTTGCCCATTCGCACCTCGGCGGGCTTCTGCGAAATCGGTTTATCCGGGAACACACGAATCCAGACGCGGCCACCGCGCTTGATGTGGCGACTAATAGCACGCCGCGCGGCTTCGATCTGACGCGCCGTCAACCGGCCGCGCTCGGTCACCTTCAGGCCGTATTCGCCGAAAGACACATGCGCGCCACGCAGTGCCAGGCCGCGATTCCGGCCCTTTTGTTCCTTGCGGTATTTGCGTCGAGCGGGTTGCAGCATTACTTGCCTCCGCCGGTGCCGTCAGGTGCTTTGCCCGGTGTCTTGCGCACGCGCTTGATGACAGGCATGGCAGGAGCTTCCGGCTTCGGCAACTCTGGCGGTGTCGCGGCAGCATTGGTCGGATCGGCAGCTTTGCGCGCGCGCTTGCTGGGGGGCCTGCTTGACGGCGGGCGGTCACCTGCGGGTCGATCACTCGGCGGACGATCACCGGCTGGCCGGTCGCGCCGAGGACGGCGGTCGTCACGCTCAGGCGGTGGCGTCGCTTCCACAGCGCCCGGCGCTTCGTTACGGCCCAGCGTGTCGCCCTTGTAAACCCAGCACTTGACCCCGATCACGCCATAGGTCGTCTTGGCTTCCGAAAATCCGTAATCGATGTCGGCGCGCAGCGTATGCAACGGCACGCGGCCTTCGCGATACCACTCGGTACGCGCAATCTCGATGCCGTTCAAGCGTCCCGCACTCATGATCTTGATGCCCTGCGCACCCAAGCGCATTGCGTTTTGCATCGCGCGCTTCATCGCGCGGCGAAACATGATGCGTTTTTCAAGCTGCTGCGTGATCGAATCGGCGATCAGCTGTGCATCGAGTTCCGGCTTGCGAATCTCTTCGATGTTCACGTGCACCGGCACACCGAGCATTTTCTGCAAAGCGGTTTTCAGCGACTCGATGTCTTCGCCTTTCTTGCCGATGACGACACCAGGGCGTGCCGAGTAAATCGTGATGCGCGCATTTTTTGCCGGACGCTCGATCACGATGCGGCCGACCGACGCGCTGCGCAATCGCTTGCGCAGGAATTCGCGAACCTTTAGATCCTCGCTCAACATCCGCGGGAACTCTGGACCGGTTGCGAACCAGCGCGACGCCCAGTTCTTCGTGACGGGAAGCCGAAATCCAGTGGGATTAATCTTCTGACCCATAAGTCGCTCTACTTTTTCGCTTTCTGTTTGTCGCCGACCGTCACGAAAATGTGGCAGGTCTTCTTCGTGATGCGGGTGCCGCGGCCTTTCGCACGCGCCGCAAAGCGGCGCAGCGACGGACCTTGCTCGACATAAATGCTGGTGACACGCAACTCGTCAATATCGGCCCCGTCGTTGTGCTCGGCATTTGCGATCGCCGATTCGATCGCTTTCCTGATCAGTCCCGCGGCTTTCTTCTGCGTGAACGACAAAATGTTCAGCGCCTTGTCGACCGGCTTGCCGCGCACGAGGTCGGCCACCAGCCTGCCCTTCTGGGCCGACAAGCGCACGCCGCGCACCGATGCTGTGGTTTCCATCACGCTCACCTATGGCTTCTTGGTCGGCACACTGGACTTCTTGTCAGCGGCATGACCTTTGAACGTGCGGGTCAGCGCGAACTCGCCAAGCTTGTGGCCAACCATGTTTTCGTTGATGTAAACAGGCACGTGCTGCTTGCCATTGTGCACAGCGATCGTCAGCCCAATGAACTCTGGAAGGATCGTCGAGCGACGCGACCAGGTCTTGATCGGCTTCTTGTTGTTACCCGCGGTCTCCACCTTCTTCATCAGGTGGTGATCGACGAACGGGCCCTTTTTTAGTGAACGTGC
>DATLOA010000142.1:0-2392 GCA_035536515.1 Burkholderiaceae bacterium
GCCGCACGCGGTAACCGCCGCGAGGTGCTCGGCAAGATGATGATCGCGGTGCGCAAGTCACTCGCCGATGCAAAGCTGAAGGCGGAAGTTCAGGGACGCGAGAAAACGGTGTACGGTATTTATCGCAAGATGGCCGACAAGCGCCTTACGTTCTCACAGGTGCTCGATATCTACGGTTTTCGCGTCGTCGTCGATGCACCGGCGCAGTGTTATCTCGCACTTGGCACTCTGCATAGCCTTTACAAGCCGGTGCCAGGCAAGTTCAAGGATTACATCGCGATTCCGAAGGTCAACGGTTATCAGTCGCTGCATACGACGTTGATCGGGCCCTATGGAACACCTGTCGAGTTTCAAGTTCGTACCAAGGACATGCATCATGTCGCCGAAACCGGTGTCGCCGCACACTGGCTGTACAAAGACGATGACTCCGATCTTTCAGAGTTGCAATCGCGGACGCACCAATGGCTGCAATCACTGCTCGAGATTCAGCGGCAAACCGGAGATTCGAGCGAGTTTCTCGAGCACATCAAGGTAGACCTGTTCCCCGACAAGGTCTACATCTTCACCCCGAAGGGACGCATCGTCGCGCTGCCCCGAGACGCAACGCCAGTTGATTTCGCGTACAGCATCCATACCGACGTCGGCAACAAAACAGTTGCGGCTCGCATCAACAACGAAATTCAGCCGCTGCGCACTCAGCTGAAAAACGGCGACATGGTCGAGATCATTACGGGTGCAGAAGCGAAGCCCAATCCTGCATGGGTGTCGTTTGTCCGAACGGGCAAGGCGCGGTCGGAGATTCGGCATTTTCTGCGCACGATGAGGTTCGACGAATCGGTCGAACTCGGCGAGCGTTTGCTGGCGCAGGCGGCGCAGCAGTTCAATTTGTCGCTCGTCGATATCACCGAAGAACAGTGGAGTAAGGTGGTCAAGCAGTCGGACAGTAAGTCGCGCGAGGACTTATTGGCTGATATAGGACTGGGCCGCAAGCTGCCGGCCGTCGTTGCGCGTCAGCTAGCGCTCGACTCAGTTGACGGCGAGGAATCGCACGCCAGGCCGGTAGTGCAGGCAAGTCAAGTGCCGGTGATGGTTCGAGGCACGGAAGGCATGGCGGTACAGATGGCGACCTGTTGTCATCCGATTCCGGACGATCCGATTGTCGGGCACATCCGCAAAGGGCAGGGTCTAGCCGTGCATCAGGCCGAGTGCCAGAACGCCCAGCGCGCTCGTCGCGCCGATCCCGATCGCTGGATCGAGTTGCAGTGGGCAAAGGACCCAGCCAGCAATTTCACGGTGGGTATTGACGTCAGCGCGCTGAACGAGCGCGGAGTGCTTGGACGCATCGCAGTCGCGATCGCAGAAGCGGAATCGAATATTTTAAATGTGCATCTTGAGGACGAGGACGCCAAGCTCGCACTGATTCATTTCAAGATTCAAGTGCATGACCGTGTCCATTTGGCACGCGTCATTCGCTCTTTGCGTCGAGTCAAGAACGTGCAGCAGATAGTGCGGCCCCGTCCCGGCGGAAGTGCAGCCGGCAACACGAGTCGCGCTCACGCGCAGGATTTGACCTAACCCAGATAACGCACGTCCAAAATTTCAAGAGTTTCGACTCCAGCCGGCGTGCACAACGTCACTGTATCGCCAGAGTGCGCTTTCAAAAGCGCGCTGGCGATCGGCGAGATCCAACTGACGTAACCCTGTGCAGGATCGACTTCATCAACACCAACGATTGTTACGCTGTTCTCGACACCGGCTTCTGTTGCGTAGCGAACCGTTGCACCAAAGAAAATTTGGTCGGTTTCTTCACGCGCACTAGCATCTACGACCTCGGCAACGTCGAGCCGCTTGGTCAGAAAGCGAATACGTCGATCGATCTCGCGTAATCGTTTTTTTCCGTAGATATAGTCCCCGTTTTCGGAGCGATCGCCATTGGAAGCCGCCCAGGAGACCGCTCGCACCACTTCGGGCCGCTCTTCGTTCAGCAGCCGGATCAGTTCCTGTTTGAGCCGCCCATAACCGTGAGCGGTGATGTAGTTGCGAACTGCCGCTAGCTGCGGGACTTCTAACTCGTCATCGTCGCCGTCGGCTTCCTTGACGAATGCTTTGCTCATCGCACGGGGCGCTTCTGCCCGGCAACCGAACCGGGCGGCAACCACAAGGCGCCGCTACGGCCGGCGATCCTTGCTGCTGTCAATGTCCTCTGGGCGGTCAAGCAACGGATCTTCATCCTTCGCGCGCGCCCTTCCAGCCTGCTCAGCGTGCTCCAATTGTTGCTCTTCAGCTGGGGTCTGCGGCTCGGCATCACGTGCCGCTTCGGCGACGTCTTCCTCAGCGATGAACTCACGGGTCGCCTCGTTGTAGCGACGGGCCGCTTTATAATCGCCTTCGC
>DATLOA010000143.1:0-3418 GCA_035536515.1 Burkholderiaceae bacterium
CGGCGCGCATTACTGCCTTTCTTCAGAAAATGAAACTGACACTGCCCGTCGTACGCGACACTGACGGCAGCGTCGCCCGCAGATGGGGGGCACGCATATTTCCCGCAAACTATCTGGTCGATCGCAGCGGTAACGTTCGCCACTTCATCAGCGGCGCCGCCGATTGGACAAGCCCACCGCTAGTCAGCACAATTCGCGCATTGCTAACGGCGCAGCCTAAGCGGTAGCCGCCGACAATGCATTGTGGCGCGTGCCGCCACACCCTTCGGAGACCTTGGATGAAACGACGTACCCTGCTCACAGCGGGCCCCGCGGCCGGCCTGCTTGCCTTGACACCTTTCGCTGCGCGTGCGCAACCCGTCGGTTGGCGCACGTTCGAAGTGGTCACGCGCGTGGAGATCGCCGCACCGGCCGGACCGGTTAGGGTGTGGGTGCCGTTGCCTTTGTCGCAAGACACGGACTGGTTTCAAACGTTGGAGAATTCGGTGACCGGCAACTTCACCGTCAACAATGACGTGATCGAGCCGAACTATCGTGCCGCCATCGGCGCGGCGACGTTCAAGCCCAGCGAAGCGCAGCCGGTGTTCGAAGTGACAAGCCGCTTTCGCACGCGTGACCGAAGGGTCGAATTGAAACCTGGTGCAGGCATGCCGGCGAGCGCGGCCGAGCAGGCGCGCTACCTGAAACCGACCGAATTCATGCCGACCGACGGCATCGTGCGCGAGACCGCCTTGAAAGCCACGCGCGGTGCGCGCACAGACGTCGACAAGGCACGCGCGATTTACGACTGGATGGTGGAGAACACCGAACGCAATGCGAAGACGCGCGGCTGCGGCGTCGGCGACGTCAAAGCGATGCTCGAGAGCAATAACCTAAACGGCAAATGCGCTGATTTGAATGCATTGTTTGTTGCGCTGACGCGCTCAGTCGGTGTACCCGCGCGTGACGTCTACGGCGTGCGTGTCGCTGATTCAAAGCGCGGCTACAAGAGTCTTGGCAAATCGGGCGACATCACCCGCGCACAGCATTGCCGCGCAGAGTTCTATGCACAGAACATCGGCTGGGTTCCGGTCGATCCGGCCGACGTGCGCAAGGTCGTGCTTGAAGAGCAACCCGGGCTGACGCTGAACGACGAAGTCGTCAAGCAAGCGCGGTCGATGCTATGGGGCGGGTGGGAAGGAAACTGGCTTGCTTACAACTATGCGCACGACGTGAGGCTGCCGGGGTCGATCAAAGCGCCGGTGCCCTTCTTTATGTATCCGCAGGCAGAGAATGCGCAGGGACGGATGGACAGTCTCGATCCGGACAACTTTAAATATCGGATGACCGCACGCGAGATCTCGTAGCACCCGCGCCGGATACAAAAATTATTTTTTCGCGGGCACGTCGACGATCGGTGCTGGCGGCTCGCTGCGTTTTTTCTGCATGTCGATGATTGGCGCGGGAGCCGAGCGCTCCTCCTGAACGGTGGGAGCATCGCTGGCCTTTTTACCGGATTGTTTGACGGCACCGGATACAGACGCCAGAGCCGATTGGCAATCTGCGTTCTGACCAGGTCCGGTCTCGATCAACGGGATCAGCGCCAGAATCGGATTTACGAGCCCGAGCGCCACTGCACCGAGACCGCGCCCGACCGTCTGGCCCGACACGCCAAAATCGACGTCGCGAAACGTGCCGCGGATATGCACCGGACCACGGAACGACAATATGCCCGCCTTCTTCGGCTGCGGCTCTAGCGTGATATCGAGCCGCTCCGTGCCGAGATTGACCGTGCCTGACCCCTTGATGTTCGACTCATCGGTATCGAACACGAAAACGTTCATCGTCCCAAGGCCGTCATTGACGGCGAATGAAACCGCGCCGCAGCGGATCTGAGTCGGACGATCGCCGCCGAACAGCAGCGGTATCAACTCTCCGCCATGCAAATTCACGAGCCAGATTCCTAGCTCGGAGACGCGGCCGCCGGCCATGCCGGCGCTGATCGTTCCGTCTGACGTGGCAAGCATGTCGGCGATCGAGTTGCCGCGACCGACCAGGCGAATTTGCGCACCGAGCGAACCCGTGCTGGTGTTCTTGATCGTGTCTACGGTTGGAAACAATTGCCCGAGCCTCACACGACGCAGATCGATCGAGGCTTTAGCGGCGATCGGATTGCTGCGCGCATCGAGCGTGATCGTCGACACCAGATTGCCGCCGGCCAGCCCGAAGTTCAGCGGATCAAGCACCATCAGTCCATTGCTGAGCTTTAAATGAGTAGAGAAATTTTCGAGCGGAACCTGCTCGGGAATTTTTAGCGTGGCGGCGGTGAGCTGAACGTCGGCATCCATCGCGTTCAGCTTCTGCACATTGAAATCGTTGTCCGGAAACACCTTTCCCGCCGGAAGCTTTGTTGGCGCTGCCTTCGCCGGCGTTGGCTTGCCCTTCGGCGCTGCTGGTGGCGCGGTTGCTCCGGTGCGAGGCGAAAGACCCACGAGAGGACCCAGGTCAGCAAGATCCAGGCTCCGGCTTTTTAGCGTCGCTGTCAGCAGCGGGCGCGGTTGCCTGCGCTCGTACCGCGCATCGCCCGCGAGATCGGTGTTGCCAATTACGCCGGCGAAACCCGTGTACGTGTAGACCTCGCCCTCACGAACGAGGCGGCCGGTAATGCGATATGGCGGCGTATCCGGCAGGGCGATCGGCAGCGTCGGATACAGCGCCCCAAGGCTTGGCCCGGTAACCGACAACTTGGCATCGATCCGGCTGAAATTCCTGACGTTACCTACCTGCCCTTCGGCGTTGATCGACGTTTTGCCGAATCGAAGTGCAAGCCGCAACGGCAGAGGTTCACTCATGTCGCGCAGGGCCAGAACGTTGCCAATATCAGCCGTGCCGTCAAACGGATTCCCACGCCAGCGCCCGCCGAACGTCATGCGCGACTCGTACGCGCCATCGACGCGCGTTTCGCCTTTCGCTTCGACGTCAATGTTCTGAATCGCATCCCGATACGAAAGGCTTGCATCGACGAGCGCCAGCGAATGCACGTCGACAGTGCGAGTCGAAGGTTCATCGGATTTGCGTAGCTGCCAGTTGGCGCGGCCGTCTTTGTCGCGCACCAGATTGACTTCACCTCCGGTCAACCGCACGTGCGGCAACACGATCTCGCTGGTGAAAAGCGACGGCACGCTGACGCTCAACATCAACTCACGCAGAATGCCGAGCGGCTCTTCGCCCGCCCACTCTGCGTTACCGATTGCAATGTCCGAGATGATGACGCGGGGTACGAGCGCCAGCTCGACGTCGAGGTATCCGATCGTGACCGGGCGCCCGGTTGATTCGCTTAACTTACGCTCCAGCGGACCGCGAAACCAGTTCCAGTCGAAGATCGCGATAAAAAGCACGAGCGCAAGTACAAACGCGCCTAGCACCCACGGCCAGCGCC
>DATLOA010000144.1:0-2941 GCA_035536515.1 Burkholderiaceae bacterium
TTCTTCAAGTAGCGCTCGATCCAATTGCGTGCTTCCTCGCCAAGCGGAACAATGCGCTCTTTGCCTCCCTTACCAAACACACGCACCAGGCCCTCACTCAGCGACAGCTGCGACAGCGTGAGCCCGACCAGCTCAGAGACACGCAGGCCAGTAGCATACAAAAGCTCCAGCATCGCGCGATCGCGCAGCCCTAGCGGCGTGTCTGAGTCAGGCGCGCGTAGCAATGCCTCGACTTGTTCTTCAGTTAGTGACTTTGGAAATCGTGCCGGCTTTATCGCACTCTTCATGCGCAGCGTCGGATCTTTCGGTACGCGAGCGTCCCGCATCGCCCACCGATAAAACCGTCGCAGAACCGCGAGTCGGCGATTGGCAGTCGAAGCCAGAGTTGTCGCGTGCTTGTCGGCAAAGTACTGCTTTAGATCTTCTTCCTGTGCTGACCCCAATGTTGCGCCGTGTGCGCCAAGCCAGTTCGAAAGCCCGCACAAATCACGCCGATAAGCCGCAAGTGTGTTGGCCGAAAGTCCGTCTTCGAGCCACACGGCGTCGGCAAACGTGTCGATCAACGCGTCCGCGGTGGCTGGTGATTCCCCAACAACCGCTTGCCTGGATGCGCGCGGCGGCACCTTGGCACTGCCCTAATGAAATGCAAGACGCAATGCGGCAGTCACGTTAAACGCAATTCATTACCCGCTTCGTGCACTAGCAGCCAGCGCTTAATTCGTTCGTACGCGCCGCCTCGATGGTGTGCAAACCCGCCGATGCCCGACGCTGCGACCACGCGATGACAAGGAATCGCCAGCGGCAGCCGATTATCTCCACATGCCTGACCAACAGCGCGAGCCTCGCCATTTACCTGGCGTGCGAGCTCACCGTAGGTTGCGGTAGAGCCCGGCGGGATGCACGCAATCTGATCCCACACGCGGCGTTGAAAGTCGGTTCCGTCAATCGCGAGCGGCAAATTTATACGTGTTGAACCGCTTGCGCAGTAGGCGATCAGCTGATCGACGACGCGCTGCGCCAACGCGTTGGTAGCAGACCGCGGCTGCAGCTCATTCGTCAGGAAACGAATCTCTTCGACGCATGCGCCACGCGTCCGAACACCGACAAAGCCAAAGGGCAGCCGCACGATCGCGTCGAAGCGTTCAGCAGCCGCCGCGCTTGGAAACGGCAAGTCGAAGGGGAACAGCATTGGCTACGCCCCCAGCATTCCTTTTTTCAACGACTCGTCGGCCGGCTTCTCTCCAAGCCAGATGCGCAGCACGGCCGAGAAAAAATCGGCGCCTGCAATCGCGTCGCCGTGCGGCTGACCGTTAACGCTGATGCGCGTGCCGCCCTCGGGCGTGTAATCAAAGTTGATCGCATCGCCCTTCTTCGCTTCACCGATTGACTTCAGCGTCGCCGCCAGCGCGTCGATCTGCGACTTCAGCGGCGTCAATTGTGCTTCGCTGAGGTTGTTTTTCAACCCGTCGTTAAACGAGTCGATAAAGCTGCCGGCGTCGACGTCACGCAGCATGCGTAGCGAAACACGGCGTGCACCTTTGTCGGCGATCACCGCGGCTGCGTTGGTGCTCTTCTGCGAAACGTACAAACCCGCAACGTAGACCTTGAAGATCGCGCGCTTGCGCAATCCGACGCCGTTCAGGTTCAACGTTTGGCCGCCTACCTGAACGGTGGGCTCGAACTTCTGCCCTTCAACTTCCAGCGGCTGCGCGCTGACGGACACTGCCGCCGCCAAGCTCCCAAGCCCCACGATCAATGCACGCTGCCACTTCGTCATCGATGTCTCCGGTTTTGTTGTCGCTGCTCTACGCCGCCGCTTGGTTCAATCCCTTGGGCAGCGGAAATACAACCCTTTCCTGCACTCCATCCAGCGCGCGGACACTCCCCGCACCCAGTTGCTCCAGCTTCGCTATCAACGCAGTCACTAAAACTTCGGGTGCGGAGGCGCCCGCGGTGACACCTATTCTGCGCCGGCCCACAATCCAAGCTGGATCGAGCTGATCTGCGCTGTCGACCAGGTACGCCGGCACGCCGAACCTTTGCGCAACCTCGCGCAGACGGTTTGAATTGGAGCTGTTCTCACTACCGACGACGATGACTACATCGACCTGCGGCGTCATGAACTTGACTGCGTCTTGCCGGTTTTGCGTCGCATAGCAGATGTCGGCCTTTTTCGGCTCTGCGATCGCAGGGAAACGCGCCTTCAGTGCGACGATGATCGCGCCCGCATCGTCCAGCGACAGCGTCGTTTGCGTGACGTACGCGAGCGACTCGGGTGCCCGAACCTGCAAGCGCTGTACATCTTCGATGCTTTCGACAAGATGCATGCCGCCATCGGACTGACCCATCGTCCCTTCGACTTCCGGATGACCGAGATGTCCGATCATCACGATCTCACGTCCGGCGGCGCGCAACTTTGCCACCTCGACGTGCACCTTGGTCACCAGCGGACACGTGGCGTCGAACACGCGCAGGCCGCGCTGCTGCGCGTCGCGCTGTACCGCCTTCGATACTCCGTGTGCAGAGAACACGACGATCGCGCCGGTCGGGACCTGACCGAGGTCGTCAATAAACACCGCACCCTTGGTTCGCAAGTCGTCGACAACGTATTTGTTGTGGACGATCTCGTGACGAACGTAAATTGGCGCGCCATGCACCAAGAGAGCGCGCTCGACAATTTCGATCGCCCGATCAACGCCGGCGCAGAAACCCCGCGGCTGCGCCAGCACGATCTCCATCGGTTCTGCGGCGTGATGCTCGGCCGGTTGTTGCTCGATTGGCGCGCTACGATCGTTGACGTTCATTAGCAACAAGTTTAGTCGAGACAGGCTCATGGCGATCAAGGATTGGCCCAAAGGCGAGCGCCCACGCGAGCGTTTGCTGGCGAGCGGTCCGCAGGTGTTGTCAGACGCCGAACTGCTAGCGGTGTTCCTGCGAACGG
>DATLOA010000145.1:0-4827 GCA_035536515.1 Burkholderiaceae bacterium
TCCGGCCAACGTCCGAAGCTCGGCGTCGAGGTTTTGGCAGATGTAGTCGAGATCGGTCTCGACGACGTCCTTCGCGCTATTCATTGCGGGCGCTACGAAAGCACCTTCACTGCCGGGATCGGCACAACCCACTGGCCTCCCCATTCACGCAGGTAGTCTGTGTACTTCATCACTTCGTCTGAGATATTCCAGGGAAGAATGAGCAGATAGTCGGGCTTGGTTTCGCGAATCATCTCGGGTGCGTGAATGGGAATGCGCACGCCCGGCAAATACTTGCCCTGCTTATACGGGTTGCGATCGACCAGATAGTCGACGAAGTCCTCGCGGATACCGCAGAAGTTGAGAAGCGTCACGCTCTTGCCCGGTGCGCCGTAGCCCACGATGCGCTTGCCGCGCCGCTTTGCGTCGATCAGGAATTCAAGCAGCTGCGCCTTGGTCTTCCTGACCTTTTCCGCAAACGCGAAGTAGATGTCGAGCTTGCCAAGGCCGGCGCGCGTCTCACGTTCGCGCAGCTCTTCCACGCGCGCGCCGACCGGTTTCGATGCGTCGCCTGCATGCCGCGCAAAGATACGCAGCGAGCCGCCGTGATTCGAAATCTCCTCTACGTCGAAGAGCGTAAGCCCGTGCGCCGCGAAAACGCGCTCTACGGTAGTGAAGTTGAGATAAGAGAAATGTTCATGGTAGATGGTGTCGAACTGATTCAGCTCCATCAGCCGCATCAAATGCGGAAATTCCATCGTGAGCACGCCGTCGGGCTTAAGCAGGATCGCCATGCCGCCAACGAAGTCATTCAAGTCGGGTACGTGTGCAAGGACGTTGTTGCCCAGCAGAAGGTCCGCTTTGCCGTGCTCCGCCACGACTTCGCGCGCCGTTATCGTGCCGAAGAATTTCACGAGTGTCGGAATTCCCTTCGCTACCGCAGCAGCGGCTACGTTCGCCGCGGGTTCTATGCCAAGTACCGGGATTCGCCGGGCGACAAAGTGCTGCAAGAGATAGCCGTCGTTGCTCGCAAGCTCGATCACCAAGCTGTGTGCACTGAGCCCGAGACTCGAGATCATGCCGTCGCTGTACACGCGCGCAGCCTCGACCAAGGTGTCGACGTACGACGAGAAGTATGCGTACTCCGTGAAGATGCGCGCCGGGCTCACGGACTCCGCAAGCTGAACCAGGAAACACTGGTCGCAAATTCGGACGTGCAGTGGAAAGAACTCCTCGCTGTGATGAAGCTGCTTGGATTCAACCATCGTCTGGCAGAGAGGCGACATACCCAGATCGACGAATGTATGTACCAGTGGCGCTCGGCAGAATCGGCACGGTGGAGTGAATGCGTTTAATTCCATTGACGCTAGACGATCACGAGCTTGCGGCCGTAAAAACCTTCGGCATAGCCCGCCGGCGCGCAAGATTCCATGCCGCGGATGCGCAACAGGCCAATAAATAACTCCGGATCGAACCATTGTCGCGAGCGCTGGGATACAAAGTGGCGCTGGATCAGCTCACATTTTCGACGTGCGATCTCACGCTTGAGCGGAACGAATACGCCTGGCTGTCCAAGGTCTCCGTCGTACTTCGGAATCTCGTACTCAAGGATCACGTGATCCCGAAACGTGTTCCAGGTGAGTTCCGACAACAGCCGATGATCCTGGTGCAGGTCGTGCCGATAGTGCGTAAAGATAATGTCGGGCGCAGTGGACTTCAGTGTTTCGAACGCACTCTTGATGGCGGCGCCGTTGTACGGGAAGACGGACTCAGCAAACTCGAGCGTCCGGACGTCCCGCTCGTCAGCGTCCTTTAGGAAGTCTGCAGCGCTCGCCCTTGCCTCTGCTCCCCGCTCCCCGATTGCACTGAAGACCACCCAAGTCACTCGACTTCCTGGGTGCCGGGCCAACAGCGTCAGGACCGCTCCACCGCAACCGAGTTCGATGTCGTCGCTGTGCGCGCCGAGGAAAAGAAGGCGCGCCGGGGATCCGCCCGGTCGTCCGATGCTTAGTGGAAGCACGCGTCTCTCATGCCACCGCCACACTGCTGATTTGACATGTGGTGATCGTACTTCACGTCGGCTTGGACGCGGTGGTCGCCGCAGCGGACCAATCGCCACATACCTGTAAACGCAGGAAATAAGCGCCTTTGGTTCGATCGAAACAGGGTTCGGTCTTTGCTGGGCGTGCCATTGTCTGCAGCGTGCAACGAATCTGCCAACGCTAATGCCTGAAACGCCCTTATGACGAGCAAGTTGTGACGCTTCGTCCGCACAACAAATGTATTGTTTTACGCTGGATCCGGCGGCGCGGCTCGCCCACACTCGGTAAACCGCGATTGCGTCGGAGCGTTGAGACCTCGTGATGTCGAAAGATTGCCTCGTTACCATCGGACTGCCGGTCTTTAACTCGGAGCGTTATTTAAGGCAGTCGTTGGACTCGCTGCTTGCGCAGACCTTTTCTAATTTTGTACTGATTATCAGCGACAACGCGTCGACCGACGGTACCGCGAGAATTTGCCAGCAATACGCCGCCGCTGACTCGCGGATTCAGTATTCTCGCAATGAAATAAACATCGGCCTTCCATGCAACTTCAATCGGGTAGCCAGGCTTGCCCAGTCGCGCTACCTCAAGTGGTCTACGGCGGACGACGTCTGGGAGCGAACCTTTCTAGAACGTGCTTTGAATGTCATGGAGGGGGATCCCACGATCGCACTTTGTTATCCCCAAGCCGTTCTCATCGACGCAGACGGTCGCAACCGTAAGAATTACGATGACGTTCTTCACCTCATGCAGGAGAATCCGGCTGATCGCTTCGTAAACGTCCTCGACAATATAAAGTTAGTGCACCAACATCTTGGCTTGATCAGAATGTCGCATCTGCTCCAGACACATTTGTTTGGCGCTTACGAAGCGTCCGACGTCAACCTGTTGGCTGAGTTGAGCTTGTATGGCAAGTTTTTCGAGTTGCCTCATCGACTTTACTTCCGAAGATTTCACCAAGACTCCGGAAGCTGGAGACGCGCTGATGCCGCGCATCAGGCGCGCCGATTCCATGCTAGCGGGGCCAGGATCGGGTTGAACAAGTGGCGTCGCTACCTGGGATTGGTGCGGGGAGCGGGAAGGTCTCCCCTTCCCTTGCATTCCAAGACACGTCTTTATCGCTATATTGGGCGGAGCATGATCTGGGATCGTCAGGACTTAACTGCAGAACTCGCCGGCTTTGCGCGATCTGCCTCTGGGAGCGTTTCCTCGCGACAAAAAGCAAGTTGAGTTAGCAGACTACTTTCTACCGGTCTGCGGCCATTCCGGCGCTACCAACGTATGAGACGAGAAATCGCGACAGGCGCCGCTTGGATGGTGTTTTTCCGGCTGATCGATCGCTCGCTCGGCTTACTCAGCACGGCGATCCTTGCTCGCTTGCTGTTGCCGGCGGATTTCGGCCTGGTCGCAATGGCCATGTCGATCATTGGCCTGATCGAACTGGCAACAGCGTTCAGTTTCGAGATCGCGTTGATCCAAAAGGCCAATCCCGAAAGGGTGCACTACGACACTGCTTTCACCTTGAACATACTGCTGGCCACGGGCGGAGCCGCGCTAACTGCGTCGCTCGCCAATCCAGCAGCCGCTTTCTACGGTGAACCTCGGCTGGTGCCGGTCATGCTTGCGATTGGCGCCGCCTGGCTCATTTCGGGCTTTGAAAACATCGGCACGGTCAACTTTAGACGCAACATGGATTTCGGCCGCGAGTTTCGCTTTCTTGCCTTTAAGCGCGTCATCTCATTCAGCGTTGCGATCGCCGCCGCAGTGGCCCTCCGTTCCTATTGGGCGCTGGTGATCGGGATGATTACGGGGCGAGTGGCTGGCGTGATTTTGAGCTATCTGCTCGAGCCGTTCCGCCCTAGGCTTTCGCTGGCGGCAAGCCGGCAGCTGTTTTCGTTTTCGGGGTGGATGCTCATAACCAACATCGCGGGCGCCGTAATCAGCAAGATCCCGCAGTTTTTTGTGGGCAGGATATTCGGCGCGCAGACGCTGGGCGCATACACGGTTGGGGCGGAGATCGCTCAGTTGGCACATACCGAGCTGGTAGCGCCGATCAATCGCGCGATGATCCCCGGTTATTCGCGTCTTGCAGATGATCTCGATGCGTTTCGACGGACCTGTATCGATTCCGCAGCAGCGATCCTGCTTCTCGTGTTGCCGGCAAGCGTCGGCATCGCGGTTCTCGCGGGACCAATTGTTCGTGTCCTGCTCGGCGAGTATTGGAACGAAGCCGTGCCGGTTATTCAGGTGCTGGCATTTTCTGGGGCGGTGAACGCGATAGTGTCGAACAACCACGCCGCCTATGTGGCCTTGGGACGACCCCAATTTTGCGCATTCATTCTGCTGTCGCGAGTGGCCGTTCTGATTCCATTGCTGTTTCTCTTATCGACGCAGCTGGGACTTCTCGGGATCGTTTACGCCGAATTCGCTGCAGCAGCAGCCAGTCTTTTGGTGAGTTATCCGATGCTGTTTAGACAATTGCGAATTCCGGTTCTAGGATATCTGGGAGCGTTATGGCGACCCATGCTTGCGAGCGCCATCATGGGCGTGTCGGTATATGGCGTGCTGCAGTTGTTTGCGCCTTATTACAACGTGGCGACAGCTGCGCGTGATGTCGCCACCGGAGTCGCGGTCGGTGTGCTGACGTACTGTGTGATGCTGTGGGGGCTGTGGAGGTTATCTCGCCGACCCGACACGCCGGAAGTGGCTATCGCGCGATACGGCATATCGGCCTGCCGCTCTATCATGAATCGGTAGAAATCTTTCAGCGTTGATGGGTCCGCGCCGCGGTCTTTGATGTCCGGAC
>DATLOA010000146.1:0-3763 GCA_035536515.1 Burkholderiaceae bacterium
GTGGTCTGAACGAGGTTAGAAGTCGCCGTGCGCGATGTGCCGCCGGAGTCTTGATAGGTCGCAGTGGCCTGATTGCCGATCACCGAATTGGCCGGTGGCGGCGCTGCGCTTGCACCTGAGGTGAATATCGCTGCGAATGCGAACAGCAGCGCAACAACGACTGTCCAGGTGGCCGAAGCCAGTGTGCGTTGGCGCAACGTCAACAAGAGGTCAGCATGTGACATTTTTGAATCCTTCGGTGGGTATCGCATGGCTTACCTCTGCGCCGCTGCGTTGACTTGCGAAACTTCGAGCGGCGCGACGCGCATGCGCGCGCTCACCACCGTGTCTTTGCCTCCTTCGAGGCTGCCTAGCTTCCAGCGCAATGCGCGGTATTCAGTCGCGGGCACTTCGCGCTCGACCATGCGGCCATCGGCCTGCTTGACCATGCGCTTCAACGGAATCGGTTCGAACTTGACGTTGTCGGTCGAGGCCAAGGCACCGGCCGGAGTCACCGTGCCAGGGACGTACTCAAGGCCAGACGGCACCGGCAGCGTTGCTTCGAAGCTGCGTGCGGCGTCTTTTGCCTTATTCAGATATGCAGCGCGATACTCGATGACTTCGCCGGGCTTAACGGTGGCAGCCGATTCCAGGCGCTCTTTGCCATCGGATCCGCGTGTCACCTTGGCCTGTGTCAGCCGGCTCTCAACTCCGTTGGTTGCTGGTTGCGCAGATGCGTTGTGCGTCAGCGAGGAAAGAACTGCGAACGCAGTGAAGGCGAGAATGGTGACTCGATGCATGTCGTAACGCTCCCCGTAAAGATTGCAAAGGCAGAGGCCGACAACATCGATGCGTGAACGAATGGGATGCCACGCGCAAAGCGAAGCCGGCTAAAACCGCTTCGCAATCTAGCCAGTACGTGGTACGGACAAGTACGGAAAAGGAGTCGTTGCGCCGCTCAATTCGGGCCGCGCTACTAGCGGGTAGGCCAAAGACCTACAAGGGAAGGTAAGGCTTTACCTTGGCCGCAGAACTCGGGGCGGAAAGTAGGGCTTTTTAAGCGCACGACCCTGGCCGAGAACGAAGCCCGTGATGCGCGCCAGATTCAGTTGCTCTTCACGTTCGATGCCAGCCAGTACAAACGTCTCGCGCGTGAGCCCTAGCGCGTTGACCTCGCGCGACATCTCCTGCCACGTCTCTTCGCGCGAGCTGATCGGAGCCAGCATCTTGGCAAAATCGGGCGCAACGAAATCGATCGCCGCCATTTCCATGCTTGGGCGCGGCTCGGCGAATCGGTAGCCGACGGCAATTTGGTACGAGCGCAGAAGGTCGATGAATTCGCGCACGCGGTACGGCCAGCGCAGGCGCTCCATCGCACCGCGCAGCAGTACCGATAAACGATGCGCCGTGTACCGATGCGCTTCGAGTACGTTGGCAAACGCTTCGAGTGATCGTTCCACCGAGCCGAACGAAACGGTGACGGCGACGCGCTCGACCCGCTCGTGCTCGAGCATCGAAAATGCGTGCTCCATCGCCGCCAGTTGAATCTGCGAGCGCAAAGAGCGGTCGGGCTCGAAGTCCGCGGTCCACACATACAACTCATCGAACCAGCGCTGCGATCCCACCAATGTTCGCGTCGGCCACACCAGCGCGCGCACGCGCGAGCCGAAGCGACTCAGCGAGTCAACGGTAGGATCGAGTTCGACTTGGTGGCTGCCGAGTTGCTCGGACCTTAAGGTCTTGCTTGCCATTAGAGAGAGATCGTGCCACACGGCAGGTGGCCGATTCTCTGCTAAATCGTTGAAGTGCGGAGTACTAACTTCGCGTGGGTAGCGTGGGGGGCGGATATGGCATTCGGATTGCGCGCCCCTGCCCCAGCTCGAAACCGACGCGGCTCGCTGATTGTTGTTGTTGCCGCGTCTCGAGTGCGCCGACGATCGTGCTTTTTGTATCAAGTGAAAGTGCGCGCACTTCCAGCGCGAGATCGTTCCAAGCGTCGGCCCGTGCCGAGGTTGTCGCCAGCACTTTGGCAAAGATCGGCTGTACCAGATCGATGCCGGTAAGTTCCATGCTCACGCGCGATGCCGAGATGCGGTAGCCGACTGGGAATTGCCACCCACGCAACATGTCGGCGAACGCGCGCAGCCGATACCGAGAGCGAAGCCGCTGCGGTGCCCCGCGCAACATCACAAACATTCGATGCGCAACCAGCAAATTTTTCTCGAACAGCTCGGTCAACGGGTCGAGCGAGCGCTCGACGGTGCCGAACGACACCGTCACTCCGATGCGATCGACGAGGTCGTAAGCGAGCCAGTCGAACGCGTTACGCAACGCATGTATTTGAATGCCGGCACGCTCGATGGTCGAAGCGCTGCCGCCTTCGGTCCACAGGTAAAGCTCGTCGAACCAGCGCTCGGTGCCAGGAAGCGTGCAAGTCGGCCACAGCGTGGCGCGCACCGAGCCACGAAACCGGCTGACGCTTTCACCGGACGACGGATACGAAGAGCTTTGCGGCGACATGCGTCATCGATTCCAGTGGACCCGGCATTCTGTCCGGCGGCGGCCGGGTGAACATACCCAGAATAGGCGGTGCGCGGTTGGATCTGACGGACGGCCAGCGCGAGTTAATCATCTGCGTGTTGCCCGTATGTTGCGAATCGTTCGAGCACGCGCTTCATTTCGTTGTCCGCGAGCAGCTTCGGCGTGCCGATCGACCTGACCGCAATGTACGTGCGGGCCAGGTTCTCGACTTCAAGTGCAAGCGCAAATGCAGCGTAGAGGTCGTCGCCGCAGGCAATCACCCCGTGGTGTGCCAGCAAGCAGGCCTTACGATTTTTAAGTGCGGTGAGTGCGTGGTCGGCCAGTTCCTGAGTGCCGAATGTCGCATAGGGCGCGCAGCGAATGTCGCTGCCTCCAGCCACCGCGACCATGTAGTGAAACGACGGAATGTCCAGCTGTTGGCACGCCAGTGCGGTCGCGTGCGGCGAATGGGTGTGCACGATCGCCCCGACGTCGGCGCGGGCGGCGTAAATGGCGAAGTGAAATCGCCATTCGGACGAAGGCCGCCGCGCGCCCGTCGTCGCCTCGGCGTCATCGATGAACACCAGGTCTGACGTTGTGAGGCTAGCGTAGGGCAGCGCGGACGGCGTGATTGCGAAGCCGAGGCGCGTGCCCCGAATGCATCGAGCCGACACGTTGCCGGAAGTGTTGACGCTGATGCCGGCCGCATTCATCTCCACTGCAGTGGCGATGACCGCGCGGCGCAGCTCCGTGCTGTCTTCCGCGATCACTGTGGCTCCCTCGCGCTGCGCTGGGTCCCTTTGAGAGGGACGGCGCGCTTCTTGGGGTGGCCCGGCGACACGCGGGCGCGCCGATGTTCCGGGAAAAGCATGGCCAGCTCGGCGGGTGCAGTGATGCCACGTTCGGTCAAGATGCCGGTAACTAGCCGCGCTGGTGTGATGTCGAACGCCGGGTTGGCGACGGTGGTGCCGGCGTCGACGATGCGGACACTGGACATATTGCCATCGGTGCCTACTCCGGCTAACTGGCTGACCTCGTCGTGTGCACGTTCCTCGATGGTCACCTGCGACATGTCGTGCAGCGACCAGTCGATCGTCGGCGACGGAACCGCCGCGTAAAGCGGCACGCCATTGTCGTGCGCCGCCAATGCCTTCAAGTATGTGCCGATCTTGTTGGCCACGTCACCCCGCGCGCTGACTCGGTCTGCACCGACAAGCACCAGGTCGACGTTGCCCCGCTGCATCAGATGACCGCCGGCATTGTC
>DATLOA010000147.1:0-7173 GCA_035536515.1 Burkholderiaceae bacterium
GGCGGTCTTCGTCCTGGCCCCAACCGGTCACGGCAATCAATACTGTTGACTTTCCCCACGGCTCTGCGCGGATCTTGCGAGCGACTTCAAACCCACTCAGGTGGGGCAGCCCAATGTCAAGCAGCGCCACGTCAGGCTTAAAGATCGACGCAGCGTCTACAGCCTCAAGGCCGTCGTATGCCGTCTGCGTTTCATGACCGCTTAGCTTCAGCAGCACGGCGAGGCTGGTGGCCGCGTCGCGATTATCGTCAACGACCAAAATTCGGCGTCGCGTCAGTCCTGCCGAGTCAGTGGTATCCGGTCTCGGCCGCGGCGTCTTGCGCCGCTCCGGAAATAGCGGTAGGCGCACCACGAACTCACTTCCTTTGCCTACTCCGGTACTTTGCACACCTACCGTGCCGCCGTGCATCTCGACCAGCGTCTTCACCAGCGATAGCCCGAGTCCCAACCCGTGACTGGAGCGCGCAGGCGAGTTATCAGCCTGCATGAACATGTCAAAGACGTGCGGCAGGTCGCGTGAAGCGATACCGATGCCGCTGTCACGCAGGGAAATGACCGCGTAGTCGCCATCCTGCTCGAGGCTCAGAGAAATGAAACCGCTTTTGTCGGTGAATTTGCAAGCGTTGCTCAGCAAATTGCCAATGACCTGCGACAAGCGCGCAGGGTCAGCGTTGACGTGCAGCGGGTCCCAAGGTAGCGCAACGTTTACGTCACGGCCCATGCATTGAATCTGAGAGCTGGCAGCTTCGACGACTTGATTGACCAGCGCGACTAAGTCGACGCGCTCTCGATGCAGCTTAATGCTGCCGCGTGCGATCCGGTTGATATCCAGCAGGTCATCGACCATGCGCGTCATATGCGAGATCTGACGGTCGAGCATTTCTGATGCAGTGCGCACCAGGTTTTCATCGTTGGCTTTGAGCTGAAGTATCTGCAGCGCGTTGCGCATTGGTGCTAACGGGTTTCGCAGCTCCTGCGCCAGCATTGCAAGGAACTCGTTCTTGCGCCTATCCGACTCCGACATGTCGGCGGCCAGCTGGCGCAGTTGCTTTCCGCTCTCACTGAGCTCTGCAGTACTCTCATTGACGCGGCGCTCCAGCTCTTGCTGTTCCTCTCTGCGTTGCAAGGCGTGCCGGATCGAGCGGTCGAGCGCTGCCGCGTCGAGCCTGCCCTTGTCAAGATAGTCCGCCGCGCCAGCCTTCATCGCTTCGCGATCGACTTCGCGTTCGCCTTGTCCTGTCAGCAGAATCGCCGGTGCCTTACTGTTTTTCTTGATTGCTTCGCGTAGCAGATCCAGCCCGCTGCGTCCGCCAAGCCGGTAATCGAGCAGGTAGACGTCGTGTTCGCCGCGCTCGATTGACGCCAGTGCCGAGTCGTAGTCGGCAACCCAATCCATCTCGTAGCGATGGCTATCCATGTCTGAGAACAATTCCTGCGTAAGCAGATAATCGTCGCGATCATCGTCGACCAGCAGCACGCGGATCCGTTTGTCACGATCGTCAGACATTGTGTGTGCGCTCAACTCCGTTGGGCAGCTGAACGGTCTCTAGCCAGTATTTCGCCAACGATTTGACCATGTCGACCATGCCTGCGAACGTCGCTGGCTTGGTGATGTAAGAAGACGCCGATAAGTCATAAGTGCGGAAAATATCCTCCTCGGCTTTCGACGTCGTCAGCACGACGACACGAATTTGCTTCAAGTTCGTATCGCTTTTGATCTCTCGCAGCGCCTCGCGCCCGTCTTTTTTCGGCATGTTCAGATCGAGCAGGATAAGGCTCGGACGCGGCGAGGCAGCGGGATCGCCGTATTTACCACGGCGCTGCAGATAGTCCAGTAGCTCGACCCCGTCGCACACGAATTGAAGATCGGTTCGTAGCCCGGATTCTTCAAACGCTTCCTTCGCCATCTGGCGATCGTCGGGATCGTCCTCGGCCATCAAAATGGTTGCAGGCTGGCTCTGCTGAATCATGGGGTCGCTTGTTCGGGCGTTCGGTTAGCTGGCAGTGTGACTACAAACATCGATCCCTGGCCCGGTGCGCTGTGCGCCGTAATGTGACCGTGGTGACGCTCGACGATCTTCCTACATATAGCAAGTCCCACGCCAGTTCCTTCATATTCGTTGCGTCCATGCAACCGCTGAAATACCTCGAAGATGCGATCAAGATAGATTTCCTCGAAGCCGATGCCGTTATCTTTAACGGTAATTTCCCACCAGGGCCGCGCTTCCGCGTCGAGTATGTGTCGGCCGCTGACAAACACCACCGGCGGCTCATCAGGCCGGTGGAATTTCAGGGCGTTGGCGATCAGATTCTGCAGAAGCTGACGCATCTGCAGCGGATCGGCATTCACGGTTGGCAAATTACCCACTTCGACCCGACCGCGCGTCTGGTGCACGCGGGCTTCAAGATCAGACAGCACTTCTTGAAGCACCACGTTGAGATCAATAGCCACCGAAGCCTGCGCTTTGGTGGTAACGCGCGAGAACGTCAGCAGGTCATCAATCAGGTTCCTCATCCGGCCTGCCGACGACAGGATCCGTTCGACATACTCGTGGCCCTGCTGACCAAGCTGATCACCGAACTTTGCCTGCAATCGATCTCCAAATGCCTGAATTTTGCGCAAGGGTTCCTGCAGATCGTGCGATGCTGCCGAAGCAAACTGTTCGAGCTCGCGGTTGCTGCGCTCTAGTGACTCATTGGCCGCCATCAGTTTGGTGGTTCTTTCCTGTACGCGCCCTTCAAGCTCGCCGTGCATCCGCCGCAATTCCGCATCAGTCTGCACGATGCCGCGACCTACAGCACCACTCGCCGCTATCGCGATCAGTGCGCCGATGACCAGCAAAGTCACTGAAAGCGCTTCGATGAAATAAACGTCCTGAAACGTGGCTTCGGTCCTGATCCGAAGCCGGTCTACGGCGTCCTTGTGCATCGAATGATCGAGGAATTCTCCGACACGCAGACGAATTTGATGGAAGCTGGCTATGGTTGCGGGATCTGCAGCGCGATCAGCGTCCAAGATCGCTTGTCCCAGCGCCAGCATCGGTTGCCAGATAGCGTCAAATTCGTTCGCTAGTTGATGCTGCCGATCGTTAATTGCAAGTTGACGGTATTCGACTAACAACCGCCGCACGTTGGCAGCGTTTCCAATCGCAGTTTGACGGGCGACCGGGTTCGCGCCGTGCAAGTGCTCGTGCACGTTGATTGCATAATCGAGCACGCTGATTTCAAGCTCACGAGTCACCCCACTGCGCGGCCGGGCGACTTTCGACTGCGCCTCGACGTTCGCCTCGATCGAATGCAGTCGGAGGATGATCGTGGTGCTGAACAGCACCAACAGCGCGGTCAATATTCCAAAACCCAGCCACAGTTTCTGAGAAGTTCTCACGCTTGTTTGCGGCGCTTGGTCGCACCGGCAAGATGTGTTGCAACGCGTGCGAGCCAGCGGTCTTTGCACGTAGCCACCCAATCCCGCCAGTCGGATGGCCACCGCACCACGCGGTGCGAAACGAGGACCAGCGCGTCGAGCACACAGTAGAAAGCGCCTGCGGCCAGCGGTGGATTTGTCGTCACTAGCGGCGTTCCAGGAACTTCGCGCACCCAGCTCCAGTTACCGAGCCACGTGCCCCACAGTTCGAGTGCGAGCGCAAGCACAAAAGTGCTCGCATACAGGCGGCGCTGCTTCGGCATGACGAGAGATGCAGTTGCCAGCATCGCAAACAGCAGCACACCGAGTGTGTCGCTTCCAGCCGCTGCCGCGCTTAGCGAGTAGGCGCCCGCAAATGCGATGATGGTCAGTGCGGCTGCTTCGGTTATCCGGCGTGCGAGCGCAAGTCCGAGCAAAAGCAACAACACATGACCCGGGGGCACGAACAGCGGAATGTTTTCCAGGCGGTACGTGTATAGACCCCAGCCCAGCGACAGGAACAACTCGCCTGCCGTGGCGATCACTAGACACGCCATTAGTGTGAACCGCTCGCCAGAGTCTGCATTGGTGAGCAAATAAAGCAACACGATCCACACAACAGCGCCAATGACGGTTTGCCCTGCAATATCGGTGTATGTGTCGGCGGCGAGTCCCACCATCAGCGTCGCCACCATCAGACAAATTCGCACGCGAGCATTGTTCGCGCCGCAGTTGGCACATTGCAACGTCATCGCCGCGCTGTCTTCATGTTCTGATGCTCGACGCCAAGCTACATCAGCACGACGTCGTACTGTTCCTGTGAATACACCGTCTCGACCTGCATGGACACAGGCTTGCCGATGAAGTCCGACAGCATCGCGAGCGATTGCGATTCGTCTTCGAGAAACAGGTCGATCACCTGCTGCGAGGCAAGGATGCGGAACTCGCGCGTTTCGTCGAACAGGCGCGATTCACGCAATATCTCGCGCAGGATTTCGAAGCACATGGTGCGCGAAGTCTTGACCTGGCCGCGTGCCTGGCACATCGGGCACGGCTCACACAAAATGTGCGCCAATGATTCGCGCGTACGCTTGCGAGTCATCTCTACCAGCCCGAGCTGCGTAAAGCCGCTGACCGTCATGCGCGTACGGTCGCGCGCCAGTCCTTTCTTGAATTCTGCAAGCACTGCGTCCTGGTGCTCGGAGTTCATCATGTCTATGAAGTCGATGATGATGATGCCGCCGAGGTTTCGCAGCCGCAATTGTCGCGCGATCGCCTGCGCTGCTTCGAGGTTCGTCTTGTAAATCGTGTCGTCAAAGTTTCGTGTGCCGACGAATCCGCCGGTGTTGACATCCACCGTCGTCATCGCTTCGGTCTGATCGATGATCAGATAGCCACCAGATTTCAGCTCAACTCTGCGCGCCAAGGCGCGCTCGATCTCGGCGTCGATCGAATGCAGATCGAACAGCGGACGCTCCCCGGTGTAATGAGAAAGCTTGGCTTCGACACGCGGCACAAACTGGCGTGCGAACTGTTCCAGCTTGACGAAGTTCTCGCGCGAGTCAATTTGAACAGAAGCGGTCGCTTCGGTCGTTACGTCGCGCAGGATGCGTTGTGCCAGCCACAATTCCTGATAAAGAACCGTAGGCGCGGCACTCTCGGCGCGCCGCTCCTGAATACGCATCCACAGCACGCGCAGGTACTCCAGATCGTTCGCCAGATCGGCCTCGGTAGCGTCCTCGGCGCTGGTACGAATGATGTACCCGCCACGCTCGTCCGGGGGCACCAGTTTTTGCAGCATCTCGCGCAGCTGCGTGCGCTCTTCCTCGTTCTCGATGCGTTGCGAAATCCCGATGTGCGGATCTTGCGGCAGGTACACGAGCATGCGCCCGGCGATACTCACCTGCGTTGATAGACGCGCGCCTTTGCTGCCAATCGGATCCTTGACCACCTGCACCAACAGTGTCTCGCCTTCGTGAATCAGGCGCTCGATAGGAAGCGGCTTTTCCTGTGTGATCTGCCGATACTCCCAAATGTCGGCTACGTGCAAAAACGCCGCCCGCTCGAGTCCGATATCGACGAATGCCGATTGCATCCCGGGCAATACCCTCACGACTTTCCCCAGGTAGATATTGCCAACGATGCCGCGCGCCGCGCTGCGCTCAATATGCAATTCCTGCACGACACCGGCGAGCAAGACGGCAACTCGGGTTTCCTGAGGGGTGATATTGATGAGGATGTCTTCCATTGGTTGGCGGCGATGGTATCGCAGCACTTGGGGCCATCCCTACTATGTCAGCGCTTGAGTTCGGCCAGCGCATACGGTTATGCTTGGGCTGCATGTGAACGACCCGGCGCTCGCGTTCGGGCGCTAACTGCAACTAACCATTACCAGGGGAGAGAACCAATGAAGACCGTAGCTTCCGTATCAATCGCCTGCTGTCTGGGTCTTGCTGCAGCAACCGTGGGTGCCCAAATGAAGGACGCGCCGAAACCTAAGGAGATGACGGCCGCGGAGTGCAAGACCTACACCGACGCAGCCGCGAAGGATGCCAAGATGAAAGACGCGGCAAAGGACGCTCAGTGCAAGGCCCTGGCGGACAAAGAGAAGGCCAAGAAGTAAGTCGGTCTTACCTGAAACGGCTCGCTGGCAGATACGGCGAGCCGTTTTCTTTTGTCTCACAGCACTTTTAATCCGGCCTTCGAAAGCAGTCGCGCGGTTTCGAATAGCGGCAACCCCATTACGCCCGAGTAGCTTCCTTCGAGCCGCTCGATGAAAATCGATGCGAGTCCCTGGATCGCGTAACCCCCTGCCTTGTCGTACGGCTCCGGTGTGGCGCAGTAGCGTTCGATCTCGTCGCTGCCGAGCGGTCGCAAACTCACTTGCGAAATCGAGATTGCGGTCGTCAGCGATCCTTCCATTGCCAGCGCCACCGCGGTGCGCACTTCATGCGTGCGGCCGGACAGCATGCGCATGAACTCACGCGCCTGCTCGACGGTTGTCGGTTTAGAGAGAATGCCGCCGTCGACAATCACAATAGTGTCAGCCGACAGTACCGGCCGATACAGCATCGATCGCATCCGAAGCACGTTGAGCCCGAACGCGGCCTTTTCGCGCGCGGTGCGCTCAACGTAGTCAGCGAATGGCTCACCGGCCTGCAATGATTCGTCGACGTCGGGGCCGCGCGGACTCGCAAGCCGCAGCAGTAGCGGGTCGAATTTGACGCCGATCTGCTTCAGCAGCTCGCGCCGGCGCGAGCTGCGTGAGGCAAGGTAGATCGCGCCGGGCATCAGTGGTTATGCACGGTGATACGGATGCCCAGCCAGTATTGAGGCTGCGCGATACAACTGCTCGGCGAGCACGACACGCGCCAGCGCGTGAGGCAGCGTCATGCCTGAAACGCGCAGCAGGGTGCGCGCCTCGTTCTTCAGGCCGGGATCCAGGCCGTCGGCGCCGCCAATCGCAAAAGCGATGTCGTCTGCGGAATCACGCCAGCGCCGCAGCTGATCCGCGAGCTGCTGCGTAGTCCAGTCCTTTCCATGTTCATCGAGTGCGATCAGCCACGCGCCACTAGGCACAGCGGCGCGCACGCGGGCCGCCTCAGCGCCCAGCGACCGCGCCAGGGGAGCATTGCCGCTGCGGGGCTCGGCTTTCACTAGTTTCGACTCCACTTTGAACTCGGGGGGCAGGCGCGAGAAGTACTCATTGACCGCTGCATCGGCCCAGGCCGGCTGCCGCTGACCCACCGCAACGACCGTGATTCGCATTG
>DATLOA010000148.1:0-6990 GCA_035536515.1 Burkholderiaceae bacterium
TGGATGATCTACGGCTACTCGCTTGCCTTTACCGGCGGTGGTCCGTTTATCGGCGGGCTGTCGAAGATGTTCCTGTCGGGGGTGACGCCCGAAGCCGGTGCCGCGACGTTCAGCAAGGACACCTACATCCCGGAGCTGATGTTCGTCGCGTTCCAGTGCACGTTCGCGGCGATCACGTGCGCGCTGATCGTCGGCGCGTATGCCGAACGCATGAAGTTTTCCGCAGTGCTGCTGTTTATGGCGCTGTGGTTTACGTTCAGTTATCTACCGATGGCGCACATGGTTTGGTACTGGGACGGTCCGGACGCGATCAAGGATGCGGCCACGCTGGCGACCGTCACCGAATCAGCAGGATGGTTGTGGGCCAAAGGCGCGCTTGACTTTGCCGGTGGCACCGTCGTGCACATCAACGCCGGAATTGCCGGACTGGTTGCCGCGTATGTGCTCGGCAAGCGCATTGGATACGGACGCGAGTCGATGGCGCCGCATAACCTGACGCTGACGATGGTTGGTGCGGCCATGCTGTGGGTGGGCTGGTTCGGCTTTAATGCGGGATCCAACCTGGAGGCCAACGGCGTTGCCGCGATGGCGTTCGTCAACACGCTGTTCGCGACCGCAGCGGCGGTGCTGACATGGACGTTTGCCGAGTGGATGATCAAGGGCAAACCGTCGATGTTGGGTGGCGCATCCGGCGCGGTCGCGGGATTGGTGGCGATTACGCCCGCATGCGGATTCGTCGGCGTGATCGGCGGAGTCGTCATCGGCGCGGTCGCCGGCGCCGCCTGCTTCTGGGGTGTGACCGGCCTTAAGAAAATGCTCGGCGCCGATGATGCGCTCGACGTCTTCGGTGTGCACGGCGTCGGCGGCATCACCGGTGCGCTACTGACGGGTGTGTTCGCTTCGCCTTCGCTCGGAGGCCTGGGTATCTGCAATTACGTCACCAACAAGTGCGGCGACCCGGCCGACTTTCCGGGCATCGGCGCTCAGGTTTGGATTCAGTTCCAGGCAGTGCTAACCGCGGTCGTGCTGTCGGCGATCGTATCGTTCGTCGCGCTGCTGATCGTAAAGATGATCATTGGTATCAGAGTCAACGAGGAGGAGGAGCGCGAAGGCCTCGATACGACGTATCACGGTGAGTCTGCGTACAAGATGTAGGAAACGCGCGCGGCCAACGCCGCGCGCGTGTCTGTAAGGTTGTGTCTCCCTAGCTCGCCGGGCCGCGTTGCGCGGCCCATGTACCGGACGTACAGGCGGACTTTCAGGGCACCCGTAGGGGTGCCCTTTTTTTGGTTGGCAGGGCAACGCCGTGCAGCGTCTTGATGCGTGAAGCTAAGATCAATACTGACGCAGAACGGGAGATGGGGTGAAGCGCAAATTGCTGAGCCGGTTTGCGCGGCGCGAGGATCTCGCGTTGACGACTGCCGAGTTCTCTTTGCTGCAACGGCTTTCGACGCCGCAAAAGATCCAGTCGTATCTAAACGCGATTCCCACCAATCACGAACTGCGCGGTGAGACGATCCATTCCGTACGCTCCGTACTGCGTCAGCGTTGCGCGCATTGCATCGAGGGCGCGATGCTCGCAGCGTGCGCGCTGTGGGTGCATGGCGAGCCGCCGCTGGTGATGCATCTTGACTGCTCGCTAAGCGATTACCCGCACGTGCTGGCGCTGTTTCGACGTGGATCTCACTGGGGCGCGATCTCAAAGACCAACGGTGCGGTGCTGCGCTATCGCGATCCGGTTTATCGCAGCCTGCGTGAGTTGGCGCTGTCGTACTTTCACGAGTACACAGACCGCGCCGGCAGTAAGACGTTGCGCAGTTATTCGTCCGCTTTCGACTTGCGGCGCATTGATTGCAAACTGTGGGTTACCAACGGCAACAATTGCCAGGAGATAGAAGATCTGCTGGCCGCGTTGCGCCACTACCGGCTGATTTCCGTGCGGCAGGAGCGATTGCTCGCGCGTCGAGACCCATTCGAACGCAAGGCCTCGAAGTTGGTGGAGCATCCGCGGCCGGTTGCGACCGCTTAAATCGCTGGCGCGGATGTCGTCAACAACCATGCGAAAGGTACGCGGCCGGCGCTGCACGGCAGGTCACGCCAGTCGAACGTGCGCGTTACACTGGCCGACGTTTTTCGTGAGTGAGTGCAAAAGTGTTGGACCCTACCGTTCCTCACCCAGCCATCCCGCACCCCGACGTCCTGCACCCCGACGTTCCGCACCTGATAACCGCGCAAACGGGGCCGCTGCTGCAATTGGAGCAGCGCATTTTGGAGTCGCTGCCAGCGATCGAGCGCTGGTTTCGGCTGCAGTGGCAGGACCACACGCCACCGTTTTACGGGTCAGTCGATTTGCGCAACGCAGGCTTCAAGCTCGCGCCAGTCGATATGAACCTGTTCCCCGGGGGATTCAACAATCTTTCTGAGCAAATGCTGCCTGCGGCGGTACAAGCGGCGCAAACCGCAATCGATCGTATGTGTCCCGACGCGCGCAATTTGTTGTTGATTCCGGAGCGGCACACGCGCAACCAGTTTTATCTGACTAATGTCGCACGGCTGGTGCGCATCCTGCGGCAAACCGGGCTCGAAGTTCGCTTGGGCTCGCTGGCCGACGACGTCACATTGCCAACGCGCGTCGCTCTTGACGACGGTGACGAGCTGCTGCTTGAACCGCTGGTACGCGACGGTGACAGCCTTGGCGTCGAAGGTTTCCGCCCATGCGCCATTCTGTTGAATAACGACCTGTCTTCTGGCATTCCGCCAATTCTGCGCGGCCTCAATGACCAGATCGTGATACCGCCGCTGCAGGCCGGGTGGGCGGTGCGCCGCAAGTCCAACCATTTTGCCGCGTACGACCAGATTGCCGACGAGTTTGCGCAGATGCTCGGCATTGACCCGTGGTTCATCAACCCGTACTTCGGGCGCTGCGGCGAAGTCAATTTCCACGAGCGCTCGGGTGAAGAATGTCTTGCGACCAATGTGGACTTCGTGCTCGAGCGAATGCGGGAAAAGTATCGCGAGCACGGCATCACTGATACACCTTACGTTGTGGTCAAAGCCGACGCCGGCACGTACGGTATGGGCGTGATGACGGTGCGCGATGCGTCCGAAGTGCGCCAACTCAACCGCAAGCAGCGCAACAAAATGGCGGTGATCAAAGAGGGCCTGGAAGTTACCGAAGTAATCATTCAGGAGGGAGTGCCGACGCGCGAGAACGTGGACGGTGCGGCGGCAGAGCCGGTCGTTTACATGGTCGACCGTTACGTGGTGGGCGGTTTTTATCGTGTGCATACTGAGCGCGGACCCGATCAGAACCTGAACGCGCCTGGAATGCACTTCGTCCCGCTGGCGTTTTCCGACAGCTGTAATCTGCCGGACTGCAGTGCTCAGGCGGGCGACAGCGTGCCGAACCGCTTCTATTCATACGGCGTGATCGCGCGGCTCGCGTTGCTCGCGGCCGCGATTGAGCTCGAAAGCACGGCGTCGCGATTAGAAGTGCCCGCACCGTCGGCGGCACTCGCCGCCGCGATTGCGGGATAGCTCACGATCTGAGCTCGCGCGACCGCATGCCATTTACGTGGCTGTTCATAGTCGATCCGTTCGACGATTTAAAGGAATACAAGGACTCGACCGTCGCGATGATGCGAGAAGCGGCACGCCGCGGCCACGTCGTGCACGCCGGCACGCCCGCCGAGCTGTGGTTCGACAGTCACGACGGATTGGTGCGCATGCAATCGCATCAGCTCGAGATCACGCAGCAGGCCGCGCCGTGGTACGTTGATCTGGGACTGCGCGACCATCCGTTGAATTTTTACGACGCGGTGTTGATGCGTAAGGATCCGCCGTTTGACGTTGAGTTCTTGAATGCGACCTTGTTGCTGTCGCGCGCGGTGGCGCAGGGCGCGCACGTAATCAATGATCCGCAGGCTTTGCGCGATCACAACGAAAAGCTCGCGGTGCTGGAGTTCCCGCAATATGCGGCGCCGACGCTGGTAACCCGCAGCATTCCGGGAATTCGCAGCTTCTGGGCCGAACACAGCGACATCATCGTCAAGCCGATTGACGGCATGGGCGGCACCGGTGTGTTTCGCCTGCAGCCGGGCGATCTAAATGCCGGCTCGATTCTGGAGGCCGTCACGCAACACGGCGAGCGCACCGTGATGGCTCAGCAATTCATTCCGGAGATCAGCGATGGCGACAAGCGAATCCTGGTGATCGGCGGCGAGCCGGTACCGTATTGCCTCGCGCGCATTCCGGCGCCCGGTGAAACGCGCGGCAATCTGGCCGCCGGCGGCAACGGAAGAGCGCAGCCGCTGACCAAGCATGACGAGGTGATCGCGCGCGCAGTCGGAAAAGCGTTGCTCCCGCGCGGCCTGATGCTGCTCGGCCTCGATGTGATCGGCGATCACTTGACCGAAATCAACGTCACCAGTCCGACGTGCTTCGTGGAGATTCAGGGGCAAGCGGGTTTCGATGTTGCCGCAGTGTTTGTAGATGCCTTGGAGAAGGCGGTGAGTCCGTAATGCAGCGGCTGACTGCCAACATAGCAGCGGCGCCCAATACGTGCGCCCGCGATGTCGCAAGGACCTCGTACACGAGGAGCGCTTTTTAATGGTGGGAATCGTTGTCATTGCGCACGCGCCGCTGGCGAGTGCATTGAGCCAATGCGCTGAGCATGTCTACACGTGCGAGCCGAACGCGCGGCGTCAGTTGCGAGCGCTTGACGTTGATGGCGGTGCCGAGCTTGTGCAGACCGTCGCGCGCGCGCGTGAGCTGGTGCGCGAGGTCGATGGCGGCGAAGGGGTGCTGATACTGACTGACGCGTTCGGAGCGACGCCGGGTAACGTCGCGGCGCAGCTTGCGCAGTCGGAGCGCGTCACGGTGCTGGCAGGCGTCAATCTGCCAATGCTGTTGCGCGCGGTTTGCTATCGCGGCGGTCCGCTGGAAGAGGTCGCGGAGAAAGCGCTTGCCGGCGGGCGGCAGGGGATGCTGCAGGTCGACGCCGCCAAATGATCAGCAAAGATTTCACAATCAAGAACAAGCTGGGTCTGCACGCGCGCCCGTCGGCGCAATTGACACAAATCGCGGGGCGCTACGAAAGCGAAGTGTTCATTGCGAAAAACGGGCGGCGCGTTAACGCGAAGTCGATCATGGGCGTGATGATGCTGGCCGCCGGGCCCGGGTCGACGGTGACAGTCGATGCTGAGGGGCCCGACGAGCAGCAGGCGCTCGACGCTGTTGGAGAGCTGATCTCGTCGGGCTTCGGCGAAGCGCATGGCTAAGGAGGGCGAAGTGGCGCCGCGCCGCCGCGAATCGCTCGCCGGCAGCGGCGTTACCAACGGCATTGCCGTCGGCCGCGCACATCTGCTGGCGCCGTCGGAGCTCGACGTTCGCCAGTACACGATCGAGCGGCGCGACGTGCTGCATGAGATCGGCCGGTTGACCACCGCCTTTAGTGTCGTGCGCGAAGAGCTCGACGAGCTTAAAGCGGGCATCGCACCGAACGCGCCAAGCGAAGTGCGCGCATTTCTCGATCTGCATCGCTTGATCCTTGGTGACGCGCTGCTGGCCGATGCGCCTCGCGATCTGATTCGTAGCCGGCTGATCAACGCCGAATGGGCACTGACGATCCAGCTTGAGCAGCTGGTCAAGCAGTTCGATGCGATCGATGACGAGTATTTGCGCGAGCGTTCGACGGACGTACGCCAGGTGGTTGAGCGCGTCGTCAATGCACTTGCCGGTGGCCGGCCGACGCGAGTGGCGTTTACCAAGCAGTTGGCGCCCGGCGAGCGTCTGATATTGATCGCGCAGGATCTGGCGCCGGCCGACGTGTTGCATTTGAAGGATCGTGCTGACGTCGACCTTGCCGGCTTCGTTACAGAGCTCGGCGGCCCGACGTCGCACACCGCGATTCTCGCGCGCAGTCTGGGGCTGCCGGCGGTGGTCGGTGCCGAAAATGCACGCAGCGTGATTGCGGAAGGGGACTTGGTCGTTATCGACGCAGACTTCGACGCGGTCATCGTCAATCCGAGCGACGACGAGCTGGCCGAGTTCGGCAGGCGCGTGCGCGACGAGAGCGAGCATCGCCTTCAGCTGCGCAAGCTGAAGGGCAGGATTGCGCGCACCCGCGATGGCATTGCAGTCGAACTGCAGGCCAACATCGAATTGCCCGAAGACGCGCGCGATGCGCTTGAAGCCGGCGCCGACGGCATTGGCCTGTTTCGCTCCGAGTTTCTGTTCATGGATCGTGACGAGCTGCCGACCGAGGACGAGCAATACGAGGCGTACGCCAAAGTTGCGCGAGTGATGAAAGGCAAGCCGGTGGTGATTCGCACGCTCGACATCGGCGCTGACAAGGTGCTGAATGAGGCAGCACGCGAGACGCTTGGAATGGGACGCGGGGCGCCGCGCCCGGAATCGAACCCCGCGCTCGGCCTGCGCGCGATCCGCTACTGCCTCGCCTATCCGGACCTGTTTTTAACGCAGCTGCGCGCGATTTTGCGAGCGTCCGAGGTCGGCACGGTTCGTATCCTGGTGCCGATGCTGGCGCACATGCACGAAGTGGAGCAGGCGCTCGCGTTTGTGGCCCAAGCGAAGCAGCAGTTGCGCGAGAGGAAGCGCAAGTACGATGGCCGTGTGCAAATCGGCGGCATGGTGGAAGTGCCCGCCGCGGCGCTTTCAGTGCCGCAATTGGTGAAAAAGCTGAAGTTCCTATCGGTCGGTACCAACGACCTGATTCAGTACACGCTCGCAATCGATCGTGCTGATTCGAGCGTTGCGCACCTGTACGATCATCTGCATCCAGCTGTACTGCGATTGATTGCCTATACGATCAAGGAATGCCGAAGGGCCAGGGCGCCGGTGTCAATTTGCGGTGAGCTGGCCGGCGATCTCGAGATGACCGAGCTTTTGCTCGGCATGGGACTGCGGCAGTATTCGATGCACCCATCGCAAATCCTGCCGCTGAAAGAGCGGCTGTTTACTCTTTCGACC
>DATLOA010000149.1:0-9634 GCA_035536515.1 Burkholderiaceae bacterium
CTGCAGAAACGCTACCAGCAGGCACTCGCGCTTTACGACGCGCACCTGCCACGATGTGAGGGTGACGGGTTCATGCACGAATGCACCGCGGCGATGGCCGATCGAGCCAACTGCTTGCTGCAACTTGGCCAAACCGATGCCGGGTACGCGCAGGCGGTGGCTGCGCTCAAGCGGCTCGATGAATCAGCGCCAGCCAACGTTCGCGCAATCGTGCACGAAAACATGGCGTCCGCGCTGGAGACGGTGAAGCAGCCGGCCCCGGCGCGCCAGCACCGAACGATGGCGCAGGCCGCATGGGACACGCATTGCCATGCGCAAAGCGAGACGCGCCGCCTGCTGCACGAAAACACTTCCGCCACGCTGCATTGAGTCTAGTAAACAAGCAATGGGAAGTCGTCATCGGCATTGAAACACACGCGCAGCTCACCACCGCGAGCAAGATTTTCTCGGGGGCCTCTACCGCATTTGGCGCCGAGCCGAATTCGCAGGCAAGCGTCGTCGATCTCGCGCTGCCGGGCACGTTGCCCGTGTTGAATCGGGGAGCGGTCGAGCGTGCGATCAGATTTGGCATTGCGGTCGGCGCTGAAGTCGCCCCACACAGCGTCTTCGCGCGCAAGAATTATTTTTATCCTGACCTGCCGAAGGGCTATCAGATCAGCCAGTACGAAACACCGGTCGTCAAAGGCGGCGCACTGACGTTCGTCGTGCAATCAAAGGCAGGCGAGCCGTACATCAAGACAGTGAAACTGACGCGCGCGCATCTGGAAGAAGACGCCGGTAAGTCGCTGCACGAAGACGTCGGGGCGGTTGGGGTGTCGGGTATCGATTTAAACCGTGCCGGCGTGCCGCTGCTCGAGATAGTGTCCGAGCCCGAGCTGCGATCGGCCGGTGAAGCCATTGCTTACGCGAAGGCGATGCACGCGCTAGTCATATGGCTCGATGTGTGCGACGGCAACATGCAGGAGGGCAGCTTCCGCTGCGACGCCAACATATCGGTGCGTCGGGCAGGCGAATCGAAGCTCGGCATCCGGTGCGAGATCAAAAACCTGAACAGCTTCAGGTTCCTAGAGCGCGCGATCGAGTTCGAAGCGCGCCGTCAGATCGAGCTGATCGAAGATGGCGGCACCGTCGTGCAGGAGACTCGACTGTACGACCCCGAGCGCGAAGAAACGCGTCCCATGCGCACCAAGGAAGACGCGATGGACTATCGCTACTTCCCCGACCCCGATCTCTTGCCGCTCGCCATTGGCAGCGAATGGATTGAGCGTGTGCGCAGCGCGATGCCAGAGTTGCCGGGGACGATGCGTGAGCGTTTCGAGCGCGAATACAGTCTGCCCGCTTACGACGCCCAGGCGCTCACCGCGTCGCGTGAAGTCGCCGCGTATTACGAATCAGTCGCCGAGCACGTCACCGACAAGAAAGCCGCTGCGAACTGGGTAATGGGAGAGCTTGCGGCTAACCTGAATGAATCGGGCCTAGCAATTGCGGACACACCGGTATCTGCCACGCAGCTCAGTGGACTGATTGCCCGGGTGCTCGACGGGACGATCAGCAACAAGACCGCGAAGGCGGTGTTCGCGGCGCTGTGGCAGCGTCAAGGCGATACCGCCGACGCGATCATCGAAGCCCAAGGTTTGAAGCAGATTTCGGATGCGTCTGCAATCGAGAGCATCGTCGATCAGGTGCTGGCCGCCAACACACGCTCGATCGAAGAGTTCCGCGCAGGTAAGGATAAGGCTTTCAATGCGCTCATTGGTCAGGCGATGAAAGCCACGCGCGGCAAAGCGAATCCGCAACAGGTGACCGACATATTGCGCCGGAAACTTCAGGTCGCGACTTAGACTAGGAACAGGTCGACCGCAAGCGTCGCAGCTGCTCGGTCGAGCTCGGCAGATGTGACGGGTCTTCACCGCGGTAGTAGTTAGTGCCTTCGGGCAATTCACCACTGCCCGGGGCTGGCCAGCCTTTGACGGCGACCACGCCGGCGATCAAATCGGTCATCTGAAAAGCATCGCGCTCGACGTCGCGCCGGCACACGAGATACACCGCGCCGCGCGCGGCACCGCGATTGCGGACTTCGACAAGCTCGGGGCGCGCGACGACCGAAAGGCCGCGCACTGCGTCGCCGGTGGCTAGCACGAAAAACTTCGATGGCGTGGGATTTTGCGCTATCGCGCGCTCGACGGCCTGCGTGAAATCAAAATTGGTGCCCGCGATGTATAGGCCGCCGGCGCCTTGCGCGCTCACGGCGGTTGCCATCGCATACCAGCACAGGACGACCCAACGTTTCATCTGCCCCGCTCATTTTGAACGCTTATTTTGCACGCCTGCCTGCCGCGCTCACTTATTGTGAAAACGCGGGTCTAGAAGAATGTCGGTTTCAGGATTGCGCTGCACCGGCCGTGCGCCCTGCGCCAGTAGCTCTTTAAAGCGCCTCTTCTGAGCGTCGTACAGCTCGTTAATGCGCTGGGTCTCGGCCAGCGCGTCGCTCAGGATCTTTTCCTCGGCACTGAGCTGCTGCTGGTTCGATACGAAACTACGCTTGACGTCATCGGGCAGGACGCGCTTCTTGTAAAACTCCGCTTCGTTGTCAAGCTTCTTGCGTTCACCGGTCAGCCGCTCTATCCGCTGGTGCGCGCGTGCGATCGACTGCGTGGCCGTCTCAAGCGACTTGGCACGCGCCGCCTCGATCTCCTGATCACTCGCATACGCTTCAAGCAACGACTTGTCGCGGCGCCGCTGCGCTTGCAGCTTGTCTTCGTCTTCCAGACGTCTTTTCGCCTCCAGTGCGCGCGCGCGTAGCTCTTCCTGTGTGGGCGGTCGGGCAATGACACGCCGCACGGAGCCATCACGATTGAGCTCGCGCACATCTGAATTGGAGCATTCGGCCGGGATGCGATCACCGGAGATTGTTTTCCCGTTGACGGTGCACGTGAATATCGACCCTTGAATGGCCGGAGCGGCATACGCGGAGCCGGCTGCCAGCACTAGTGCACCCAGCTGCGCGGCGCAAATGAAGTGGTGTAGCGAATTACGCTGCATATTTGGCCCGATATTGTTCCATGGCAGAACGAAAAGCACGCGCGCCGCGCGCGTGCGGTGAATCGGAATCGAGAAACTGCATCAGGTCGCCGAAGTTCGCAATCGATATCACCGGAATGCCAAACTCTTGCTCAAACGCGGCTACTGCCGACCGCGACGACAGGTTCTCACCGCTGCCGGCGCGCTCGGCACGATCGAGCGCGATCAAGACCGCCGCCGGGGTTGCGCCGTGGGCGCGGATGAGTTCGACGGATTCGCGCTTGGCCGCTCCATCAGTGATCACATCGTCAACAATCACGACGCGCCCCGCGAGCGGACTGCCGACAATGACGCCACCTTCTCCATGTTCCTTCGCTTCCTTGCGGTTAAACGCAAACGGCACATCAGTTCCAAGCTCGGCGAGCGCAACGGCCGTCGCGGACGCCAGGGTGATTCCTTTGTAAGCCGGACCAAACAACATATCGAACTCGACCCGGCCATCCACACGCGCCTGCAACAGTGTCTGCGCATAAAACCGAGCCAGCTGGCTCAGCATGGCGCCCCGATTAAACATTCCCGCGTTAAAAAAATACGGCGACAAACGACCAGCCTTGGTCTTGAACTCGCCGAAGGCCAGCACCCTGCTGGCCAGTGCAAACTCGACAAATTGCTGTTGCAGCGAATCCACGTTGCAAATTGGGGTTAGGTCAAACAGCCGATGCGATTAACTGATCCAATGCGCCTGATCCAATATTCAATCCTGCCAATTTTGCCGCATGTGCTCTCGCCGAACGACCAAAATTGACGTGATTTTTCGGCATAGCTCGCCATGTTCGGCCGCTTGCAATGTTTCGCGTCACAACCCTTAACGTCAACGGCATTCGCTCGGCCACGCGCAAAGGGCTGACTCAATGGATCGAGAAGTCGTCGCCCGACGTCGTGTGCCTGCAGGAAGTCAAAGCTGACGAATGCGACGTACCAGCCCAGAGCCGGCCGAGCGGAATGCGCGCCTGGTACCACTGCGCGACCCGGCGCGGTTATGCCGGCACGGCGCTGTATGCAGCGAAGCGTCCGCGAGAGGTTCGGCTCGGCTTTGGATCGAAGGAGTTCGATGCCGAAGGGCGTTACGTCGAAGCGCAATTCTCGACGGTGACCGTCATCTCGGTGTACTTTCCGTCCGGTTCTTCAGGCCCACACAGGCAGGAATCGAAGTTTCGATTTCTGGCGAAGTTTTTGGCTCATTTGAAACGGCTCACCGCAAGCGGACGCGAATTTATCTTATGCGGTGACATCAACATTGCACACCGCGAGATCGATCTGAAAAATTGGCGTAGCAATCGCAAGCACTCGGGATTTCTTCCCGAAGAGCGTGCATGGTTATCGCGTCTGTTTGAGCGGCACGGTTGGATCGACGTATTTCGTTCGCTCGACCCGCGCCCAGAGCGCTATACGTGGTGGAGCAATTTCGGCCAGGCGTATGCAAACAATGTCGGCTGGCGGATCGATTATCAAATTGCGACACCCGGCATCGCAAAACGCGCACGCGCCTCCGAGATCTACATGGACCAACGTTTCTCCGATCACGCGCCGCTGACGATTGAGTACGCGGGCCGGCTATGAATCGGGGGCGCGAATAATCGATCCTTCATCCAGCACGACCGCCGAGCATCGCAGCTGGAGCGAGACCCTGCGTGTGTATGCCGACCCGGCGACGCTGCGCATGCTCTTCCTTGGATTTTCAGCAGGGCTGCCGCTGCTACTGGTGCTCGGAACGCTGTCGTTCCGATTGCGTGAAGCCGGCATCGATCGCACCACGATCGGTTACCTGACGTGGGTCGGGCTAGCTTACGGTTTTAAGTGGGCCTGGGCGCCGCTGGTCGATCGGCTTCCGCTGCCGTGGTTGACCCATGCGCTCGGCCGCCGCCGCAGCTGGCTCCTGGTATCGCAGCTCGCAATCATCGGCGGCCTGATCGGCATGGCGCTAACCGATCCGACCAACGCGTTGCAGGCGCTGGTGTGGTTCACGCTGGTCGTCGCGTTCGCCTCGGCTACGCAGGATATTGCGCTCGATGCATTCCGCATCGAATCTGCCGCGGTCGAGAAGCAGGCTGCGTTAGCGGCGATGTATCAGACGGGTTACCGGCTAGGAACGATCTGGGCAGGCGCCGGGGTGCTGTTCATCGCGGCGCGCGCGGCGGAAGATGCCGGGCAGATCACCGAAACGACTCGCTACGTCGCGTCCGCGTGGACGGTCGCCTATTTGGTGATGGCAGCATCGATGCTGATTGGCATCATCGCAGTGCTGTTTGCGCCCGAACCGTCGGTTGGCAAAGCACGCGAGGCCATTGCCGCGGAAGAGCTCACACTGACCCATAGATTGATCGCCGAGCGTGGCATGTCACCTCTAATCGCGCGCCTCCTCGCCTGGCTGCAAAGCGCCGTGATCGGTCCATTTTCAGACTTCATCAGGCGCTTTCGCTGGCATGCGCTGCTGCTGCTGGCGCTGATCGCAACGTACCGGATCTCCGACGTCGTGATGGGTGTTATGGCGTTTCCGTTCTATGTCGACATGGGCTATTCGAAAGACGAGGTGGCGGCAATTTCGAAGGTGTACGGCGTGATCATGACGCTCGCCGGCGCGTTTATCGGCGGCGTGCTCGCGCTGCGCTTCGGCGTCATGCGAATCCTGTTTGCCGGAGCGGTGCTTTCGGCCGCGTCGAACCTTTTGTTTGCATGGCTTGCGACGCGCGGACATGACCCGATCGGGTTGATCTTCGTAATCGCTGCCGACAATTTGTCGCAAGGAATCGCATCGGCTGCGTTCATCGCGTACTTGTCGAGTCTTACCAATATTGCTTACTCGGCAACGCAATACGCGCTGTTCTCATCGGTCATGCTGTTGCTGCCAAAATTCTTAGCGGGTTTTTCCGGGGCGTTTGTCGATGCATACGGATATGTCGCGTTTTTTCACACGACAGCGTGGATCGGCGTGCCAGTGTTGATCCTCGTGTGGCTCGCGGCGCGCATGCGGCCGGCGCACACCGCTCAGGCTTCGCCGTCCCAGTAATCTAGATCGGTATCCGGCCGGTGCATGCGGCCCTTATCGAGCAGCGGGCCAGCGACCGGCGTGAACGCCAGATACTTGCCCGAGTCCGGGTACTCGCAAACTTCCGGAAATTCCTGAGTGCTGATCGACAAGTACTTTAGCGGCGCATCCGACGTATTGATCAGCTGGTGCGGATACTCCGGGCCGGCCGGAATATCGATCACGTCGCCCTGCCGTACAGGAATTCGCTCACCGGCGACACGCAACGTTCCCGACCCTTCGAGGATCACGAACATCTCCTCCTGTGCGTAGTGAAAGTGGTACGGGCAGGTAGCTTTACCCGGCGGCACGACGTCCACCGCGGCACCCAGCTTCTGGGCAATGGTGCCGACGACGCGCCGTCCAATGACGCTTGCCGATCGAACGCCCTCGTACAGCGGAGAGTGGGCTTTGTGCGTCCGCCAATTTGCTTCGTCGATATTGCGCACTAGTTTGTCGCGCAGTGTTTCGGTCATTTCCTTTGCGCTGTCCTGTCGTTGACGTTGAACTTCACACCGTTGGACATCACTACGTCACCAGGCTTCATCCCAGCCCTGCACGGGCCGATCCACTGTGCGGTCGCTTTGGTGACGCCGTCTCTCATTCCGGGCGTCGGCGGGTTAAACGTAGTGGTCGACTCAAACGTGTAGCTGGACTTAGGGTCACCGACGAAAACACCACGCGTGGTCGAAGTCGTTTTGCCGAACTTGCACGTCAAGTCAAACACGATGCGGTTGCCGTCGCGCTTGCTCTGACTCCGACATGCCTGCTTGCTGTTGTCCGCCATCGTTACCGTCATGTCGTCGGTCTTCTCGTCGACACATTGCTGCATCGTCATCGGAATCGACAGGCCGGGTAAGGTCATCGACATCGACCATAACCCTGACTTTCGGCGTGGCAGCTCATTTGCGGCAAGCGCTGGCGTACTTAGCGCGAGCAAAACCACCATCAAGAATCGACCCGGCATTGAGTTCTCCCGAAGAACAATCAGCGCGTCTCGAAACGATACACAGCAAGTTCGCCACGCAGCGCCGGCAAGACGGCCACGGCCGCGCCATCGGCAAACACGGCACGCCCGGTGATATGCAAGCCTACTTTAGTCGCCAGCGTCTCGAAATCCTGCAGAGTGCAAAGGTGGATGTTGGGTGTGTCGTACCACTGATACGGAATGTGGCGTGTCACCGGCATGCGTCCGCGCAGCAACGACATTGCGTGCTTCCAGTGACCGAAGTTGGGAAAGCTCACCACGCCTTGGCGTGCGACGCGCGCCATCTCGCGCAGAATGCCTTCCGCGTTGTGCATCGCCTGCAGCGTCTGCGACAACACCACCGTGTCAAACATCGCGTCTGCGAACATCCGCAGGCCCGCATCGAGATTCGCCTGGATCACGTTGATGCCGGCGCGCACGCACTCGGCCACCTGATCGTCGCTGATCTCAACGCCATAGCCGCGACACTGCTTGTGTGCGCGCAGGTGTTCTAGCAAGGCGCCGTCGCCGCAGCCAAGATCCAGCACGCGGCTGTCCGGCCGTACCCAGTCCGCGATCTGCTGCAAGTCGATGCGAAGCGAGCGCGCCGTCATCACAGCGCCTGCGCGATGTTGTCGAAATACGCGCGCACCACGCGGTGATATCGCGAATCGTCCAATAGGAACGCATCGTGGCCGTGCGGCGCGTCGATCTCGGCATAGGCGACGTCGCGTCCGTTGTCGATCAGTGCTTCGACGATCTCGCGTGAGCGCTCCGGCGGGAATCGCCAGTCGGTGGTGAACGCTGACAGTAAGAACTTCGCTCGGGCCGGCGCCAACGCCGCGACCAAGTCGCCGTTGGTGGCTTTGGCCGGGTCGAAATAATCCAGTGCCCGCGTGATCAGCAGATAAGTGTTGGCGTCGAAGTATTCGGAAAATTTATCGCCTTGATAACGCAGATACCGCTCAACCTCGAACTCGATTTCATAGTGGAACTGATAGTGGGCCTCGCGCATCGCGCGGCCGAATTTCTCGGCCATGTCTTCGCCCGACAGATAGGTGATGTGGCCGATCATCCGAGCGACGCGCAAGCCGCGCTTCGGAACTGTCGCGTGCGCGTAATAGTCGCCGCCGTGAAAGTCCGGGTCGGAGCGGATCGCGGTGCGCGCGACTTCGTTGAATGCGATGTTCTGCGCCGACAGCTTCGGCGCCGAGGCGACCGACACGCAGTGAGCGATGCGCTCCGGATATTGAATCGTCCACGACAGCGCCTGCATTGCGCCTAGCGACCCGCCCATGATTGCCGCCCAACGCTCGATACCGAGCACGTCCGACAGACGTGCCTGCGCGTTGACCCAGTCTTCGACCGTTACCACCGGAAAACTTGCGCCATATGGCCTGCCTGATGCAGGGTCGATCGACATCGGACCGGTCGAGCCGAAGCACGATCCCAGATTGTTCACCCCAACGACGAAAAATCGATTCGTGTCGACTGGCTTGCCGGGGCCGATCATGTTGTCCCACCACCCGAGCGCATCCGGATCGTCCGCGTATGTGCCCGCCACGTGATGCGACGCGTTCAGTGCGTGGCAGATTAGGACTGCGTTGCTGCGGTCGGCATTGAGCTGGCCGTAGGTCTCGCACATCAATGAGTAGCCGTCGATCGACGCGCCGCTCGATAGTTGCAGCGGCGAATCGAACCGAATCAACTGCGGCGTAACGACGCCGACCGAACCCAGTGCAGTGCTCATGGCGGACGAAGTTTGCCTGATGCGTGCAGTGGCAAACTTCGTCTCGCCTCGGAAGAAAAGGAGCGCTCGTGAACTACGTTGTCTATGGAATGGCGTCGTCTGGCAACTGCCACAAGGTCAAGATGGCGCTCGAGCACCTGCGCCTGCCTTACCAGTGGCGCGAGATCGATACGCTGAAGGGCGAAACGCGGACGCCGTCGTTTCTGGCAATGAATCCGAACGGCCAGGTGCCGGTACTGGCGGTGGACGAAAAGACCTTCCTGCCACAGTCGAATGCGATTCTTTGGTATCTCGGCGAGGGAACACCGCTGGTACCGGAGGACAAGTTTCAACGCGCACGCGTATTGCAGTGGATGTTCTTCGAGCAGTACAGCCACGAGACCGCGATTGCGGTCGCGCGCTACGTCCGCGTTTTTCTGAAGAAGCAAGACGACCCGCGCCTGCCTGCGCTTGAGAAACGCGGCTACGCGGCGCTCGGCGTGATGGACCGGCATCTATCGGGGCGCGAGTATTTCGCCGGCGACGCGCTGTCAGTCGCCGACCTCGCGTTGTTCGCGTACACGCACAAAGCCGACGAAGGCGGATTCGATATCAGGCCATATCCCGCTGTGGCTGCCTGGCTGGAGCGAGTCGCCGCGGCGCCCGGTGTGTCCGTGATGCCGTCGCCAAAATGAGCGTGCTGCTGCAGCACATTCGCACGCTGGCGCGCGCGAATCGGCTCGCTAATCACCGGTTGCATGACGCTTGTAGCCAGCTCTGTGACGATGACTTCAAGGCGCCCCGCACGAGCTTCTTTCCCAGCCTGCATGCA
>DATLOA010000150.1:0-6598 GCA_035536515.1 Burkholderiaceae bacterium
GATGGTCCGGCATGGTCAGGAAAACGACGCAATCGCGGAAAAACTCACTTCGTGGGTGCGCTCCTTACTAAGCGAGACCGACGAAGAAGCTCTGCCCGCAACTTTGATCGAAGAGTTAAAGCGCATTTTCGACGTCCCGCACGCCGCGCTTCGTCTTTGGAGCACGAAGTCAACGCTGGCAGCGCTCGAGTGCGCGCGGGAGGTCGAGAGCGACACGATCACCTTCGCCAACAGCATGCGGGTGCCGTTCTGCGGCTCTAATGTCGGGTTTGAAGCCGCCTCATGGCTCGGACCCGACGGCACCGTCGGGAGCGTCGCACTGATTCCGTTGCGTTTTGAAGAAAAGTCGGGTGCAAGCACTGAAACGTTCGGCATGCTGGTGCTGGGCTCAGCCGACGCCGACCGATTTCACTCTTCGATGGGAACCTCGTTTCTGGAACGGATCGGCGAGCTGGCCGGCGCAGCATTGGCGCGCCTGCGCGCCTGATCGTCCATCGATGTCGGTTGCCTCGATCGACGCATTCCTGCTCGAGCTCTGGACACAACGGCGCGCATCGCGTCACACGCTGGCCGCATATCGGTCGGATCTCACCAGCCTCATCGGGTTCGCCGGCAAGCGATCGCTTGCGGCATTGAGTGCGCACGACATTCGCCACTACGTGACGAAGCTGCACGCGGGCGGGCTTGGGCCGGCGTCGATAGCGCGCACATTATCGGCGTGGCGCTCCATGTACCGATGGCTGTGCGAGCGCGGTGACGCTGCGGACAACCCGGTGATAGGCGTGCGGGGACCGAAGCGAGTTAAGCATCTGCCGAAAGCATTGTCGGCCGACCAAGCGGTCACCTTCGCGGCGGCGCCGGCGGACGAATCGCTGCTTGCGCGCCGCGACCACGCGATCGTCGAGCTGCTGTATTCAAGCGGGCTCCGACTAGCTGAGCTGGTTTCGCTGGACTGGCATTACTTCGAAGCGTCCGGGTCATTGCCGGCGTCCGTCAGCTGGGTGGATCTAGCTTCGGCCGAGGCTACCGTGGTCGGCAAACGCGGCAAGAAGCGCCAGGTGCCGGTCGGCGCGCCGGCGTGCTCAGCGTTGTCGATTTGGCTGCAGGCACGACCGACCCTGGCTCGTAGTGAAGAACGGGCACTCTTCGTGAGCGCCCGCGGCGCGCGATTATCAGGACGCAGCGTGCAATCGCGGCTGGCACTGCTGTCCCGCAAACTCGGTCTCGGCGTCCACGTGCACCCCCACGTCCTGCGCCACAGCTTTGCGTCGCACTTGCTGCAATCGAGTGGCGACTTGCGCGCCGTGCAGGAGCTTCTTGGTCACTCGAACATTGCCACTACTCAGATCTACACACGGCTGGATTGGCAACATTTGGCAAAGGCGTACGACGCCGCTCACCCTCGCGCCAAGCGGCGCAGTTGACGCCCGCCTTCGAGACGCAATTCCACTAGACTCTCGCCCCCTTAAGAAGCTTAACTTCAGGAGCACGCCGTGCTCCGGTTGTCTCGTTAAAGGCGGCGTTTTATGAATGTCAGTGCAAGCGAGCGGCAGGTTCCGGTCACCGTTCTCACAGGGTTTCTCGGCGCCGGCAAGACCACGCTGCTGAATCGTATTTTGACCGAGCAGCACGGTCACAAGATCGCGGTGATCGAAAACGAGTTTGGACCCGAAGGCATCGATCACGAGCTGCTGGTCTCCGAGCCCGGCGAACAGATCGTCGAGATGAACAATGGCTGCATTTGCTGCACCGTGCGTGGCGATCTGGTGCGCATTCTGAATAACCTGAAGGCGAAGCGGCAGTCGGGCGAGATCGAGTTCGAGCGCGTGATCATTGAGACCACGGGAATGGCGAATCCCGGACCGGTGACGCAAACGTTTTTCATGGATGACGGGATTTCGACCTACTACCTGCTCGATGCGGTGATTACGGTGGTCGACGCCAAGCATGGGCACGACACGCTTGACCAACAGCCGGAAGCGCAGAATCAGGTGGGGTTCGCCGACCGGATTTTGATGAGCAAGGTCGATCTCGTATCGGCAGCCGATGCGCAGTCGCTGAAAGACCGCTTGGTACATATGAATCCGCGCGCGCCGATTAAGCCGGTCAATTTTGGTGAGGTCGCGATTGCCGACGTGCTCGATGTGCGCGGCTTCAACCTGAACGCAATTCTCGAGATCGACCCGGACTTTCTAGCCGGCGAGCATCCGGACGCGGCGCGCGAGGCCGATCATGGCGAGAACCATGGTGGCGACAATGACCATCACACCCACCACCACCACGATGATGCGATCAAGGCGTTTGTATTCCAATCGAACCGGCCGTTTGATCCGGGCAAGCTTGAGGATTATCTCGGTACTCTGACTCAGGTTTACGGGCCAGACATGCTTCGGTATAAAGGCGTGCTTTTCATGAACGGCAGCAATCGCCGGACGATATTTCAGGGCGTTCATATGCTGATGGGCGCCGACGTGGGCCGCCCATGGGCTGCGAATGAGAAGCCATCCAGCAAGGTCGTTTTCATCGGACGCAATTTGCCGAAGGAGGCGATCATCAAGGGTCTCGAAGCGTGCCTGGCGCGCTAGATGCACATTGCGCTCAATTACAGGCGGCACCGATCAGGAATTTTCTAAAGAGGTTTACTGATGGCAGCAAAAAAACCGGCTAAAAAGGCCGCCAAGTCCGCTAGCAAGCCGGCCAAAAAGGCCGTCAAAAAAGTCGTGAAGAAAGCCGCGAAGAGGGTGCAGGCACCGGCGCGCAAGAAAGGTCCCGCCTCCAAAGCGAAAAGCGTCCGGCCGTCGAAAGAAAGCGCGCGGGCTAAGACAGGTTCCGCCGCCGGCAAGGCCGCGAAGGGATTCAAAGCACCCGCGGCGGTGAGCGGCGCGCCGACCCCTAGGCGGAGCGGCGGCCGGCCCCCACGCGAACGCAAAGACCAGAGGCCCATCCCGCCAATGCCGGCCCCTGGCCTCGCCAATACCGGGCCGATGACGACGGCGCCCAAAGTCACGCCAGCGCCGACACCGAAGGATCTGGCGGCTGCGCACGAATATTTGTTGGCGCGCTCAGCTACGCGAAGCGAAGAGCCGTTGGTCGTCAACGGCAAGCGCCTGCCAACCGAAGAAGAGTTGTTGAAAACACGCGACGCCGATTACATGAATTCGGAGCAGCTGGCGTACTTCAAACATCGACTGCAGCAAATGGAAGGCGAGTTGCTGCAGAACGCTGATGAGACCACCGAGCATCTGCGCGAGTCTGTGATAGTTCCCGATCCCGCCGACCGCGCCACGATAGAGGAAGAGCACGCGCTTGAACTGCGCACACGCGACCGCGAACGCAAGCTGATCAAGAAGGTGCAGCAAGCGCTAGCGCGCATTGAAAGCGGCGAATATGGCTATTGCGAGGAAACCGGCGACCCGATCGGAATTCCGCGTCTGCTAGCGCGCCCGACAGCAACACTTTCGCTGGAAGCGCAGCAACGCCGGGAGCTCAAGCAGAAAATGTTTGGCGATTAATGCCATTTAAGCGTCGCTATTTCGGGCCGTAGCTGACAGGCGGGATTGCCGCGTAGATCAGTGGTTTGCGAGCCATCCAAAGTTGTTACTATCAAAAGCGATTGACGCTTTGCTCACCGGAACACGGTATCAAGTGCGGCCGCAACACCGTCCAGCCGTTGGATGCGATCGGCCTTAGGCGAAAAGGGTTACTTGTTTCCGGTGCTTCCGCAAGCTGGCATAAGCGCTGCTGGTGCCAGAATGGGTGTGTGCAGGCTGCGCGCCAGTGAGTCTGGCAGTGCGATAAGAATCGGATAAACGGTAAAAAACGTAGTGGCGTTTTCCTTTTTCAAAAAAGATGCTAAGGATGCTGGGCCGGCCGTAAAGGCGAGCTCACGGCAGGCCACGTCTGCGAAGCCAGCTGCGCGTCCGCTTCCGGGTCCGGTCAATCGCAATCCAGCGTCGACGATGGCGCGCGGACCACAAGGGCCGGCCACCACGAACACGATGCAAGACAAGGATTTGCATCGCACGCTTGCGCTTGAGACGGCTGCCAAGATAGATGCGATCGAATCTGAAATGGCGCGTGACTTTTTGCGCCCCGGCGGTGCGCCGACGATGTTTCCGAATTCCGCTGCCAACTCGACATTGCAGCGTCCGTCGCAGCAGCCCGACGCCGCCCCAGCGGCGACAGACGGCAAAGGTGATCGAGCGATAGAACCGCTCGACGTCATCTCCGAAGACTGGGCCGGCAACGTCAACGCATTCGAGCTGTCCGCCGAGGGCGGTGGCTCTGCGGTCGAAGAAACTGCGATCTTGTTTGCCAACGGCTTGTTTGAACCCGCCGAGGCAGGGCTGCGCGCGGCGATTCAGGCAGATCAGTTGGGAGAAGCTGCGCAGCACGGGTGGTTAATGCTGTTCGAGTTGTTGCAGCAGCGCGGTGACCGAGCCGGGTTCGACAGCTTGACCATCGAGTACGTGTTGCGCTTCGAGAGCTCGCCGCCGGCATGGATCGATTACAAAGACGATCACGATCTCGCCGCTATCGCCGCTGCCGCCGGGCGTACTGGGCTATCGGCTTCCGCGCCGGTGATCAAGCTGCCCGAAGCAGTCGACGAAGGCGTCGTTAAGCACCTTGAACAACTGAAAAATCATTCGCAGTCGCATCAATCAATCACACTCGACTCTTCCAACGTGCGCAGCATTGACCCGGTCGGCGCGGAGCTGTTGCTGCGTGTGATCAATGCGTTCAAGCGCGCGAGCCATGAGCTGTTGCTGCAGGGAGCCGATCAGCTGGTCACACCATTGCGTGCTGCGGTTGAAGCGGGGCGGCGTGATCCGAGCGACGCGGTGTGGATGCTGCTGCTTGAAGTATTCCGGTTGTTAAATCGGCAGCACGATTTTGAAGAGACCGGAATTCAGTATTGCATTACGTATGAGGTATCACCTCCTTCGTGGGAGCCGGCCCCACCCAATCTGAAAACGCGCGCGGCGGTGCCGCAGGCAGCGGCAGTGCCTGAAGCGGTTGACGGCCTGACGTGGCGCGGCACGCTGCGAGGCGAAGGCGAGCCGCACTTCGGCCGGTTAATGGCAGCCTCGCGTCTGGACAAGCGCCTCGTCGTAGATTGCATGTACCTGAAACGAGTCGAATTTGCGACTGCGACCGGCATGCTCGCGATGGTCACCAAGGTGCGCCAAAACGGCGCGACCGTCGAGTTCCGCAACGTCAACTATCTGATCGGCGCGTTGTTTGCGCTGCTTGGAGTTGATGCGGTTGCGCAGGTCCAATTGCGCCGGGTCTAGAAGCCAGCTCGTTCGTCCCTATCTAAGCCGTATTCTTGCGGCTTCACGGGTTGGGGATTTTTAAATGGAAGTTTTTCACGGGACGACGATCGTCTCCGCTCGGCGCGGCGCGAAAGTCGCCATGGGCGGCGACGGCCAGGTCACACTCGGCAACATCATCGTCAAGCAAGGCGCGAAGAAAGTACGCCGCCTCCATCACGATCGAATCCTCGCGGGTTTCGCTGGCGCCACGGCCGATGCCTTTACGCTGTTCGAGCGGTTCGACGCCAAGCTCGACAAACATCAGGGCAATCTGATGCGCTCTGCCGTGGAGCTCGCAAAAGACTGGCGCACGGACCGCATTTTGCGCAGGCTCGAAGCGATGCTCGCTGTCGCAGATCGCGAAACGTCGCTGATCATCACCGGGACCGGTGACGTGCTCGAACCCGAGCTCGGCTTGATTTCAATTGGCTCCGGCGGCCCTTATGCCCATGCAGCCGCCAAAGCGCTGCTGGAGAATACTGACCTCACGCCAAAGGATCTCGTAAAGAAGGCGCTAGAGATCGCCGGCGATCTGTGTATCTATACAAACCAAAGCCACACGATCGAATCAATTGACTAAGCGGCAACGCAGTGACAACTCCCCTGCCTTTATTCTGCGCGCGTACGCGCGGCCGCTCCGAAGGGAGCGCGCCTAACTAATCGCGACGAGTGCACGTGCGACCGCAAAGCGGTCGCGTACACGAGAAGCGTTTTTCTATGATGACCCCCAGAGAAATCGTTCACGAGCTCAACAAACACATCGTCGGTCAGGATCGTGCCAAGCGCTCGGTTGCGGTCGCGTTGCGTAATCGTTGGCGGCGGCAGCAGGTTGGCGAGCCGCTGCGCTCCGAGATCACACCGAAAAACATTCTTATGATCGGCCCGACTGGTGTCGGCAAAACCGAGATTGCGCGCAGGCTTGCACGCCTGGCCGATGCGCCTTTCATCAAAGTCGAAGCAACAAAGTTCACCGAAGTCGGCTACGTCGGCCGCGATGTCGACACGATTATTCGCGACTTGGTCGATATCTCGATCAAGCAGACGCGCGAGGCGGAAACCAAAAAGGTGGCAGCGCGAGCACAGGACGCCGCTGAGGACCGCGTGCTGGACGTCCTCGTGCCACCATCCCGCGACGTCGGTTTCTCAGCCGGCAATCGCGACGATCAAAACGCGACTCGGCAAAAGTTTCGCAAAAAGCTGCGCGAAGGGGAGCTCAACGACAAGGAGATCGAAATCGAACTGGCGGCGGCGTCTCCGACAATGGAAGTGATGGCACCGCCCGG
>DATLOA010000151.1:0-8511 GCA_035536515.1 Burkholderiaceae bacterium
ATGCCGCCGCGTGCGGCCAATGCCTCACCGGCGAGAGCAAAGCGCGATGGTGCACCGAGGTTGCGTGCCGGGAGCGCGATCGAGCTCATGCGCCTCGCCGGGAAGCCCTCAGAAGCGTAGCGTCCCTCCCGGAGGGACTGCGCGCAGCGCGAGGGTGCGTCATCCTGCTTGCTTGGCGGCGTCGGGAAAGACGCGCACGCGATCTACTCTCAACGCAATATCGACCTCGACGCCTTCGCGCACGCCGAGATCGTGCATCTGGTTAAGCGAATACGAAATCAGCATCGGCTGGCCGAGCGCTTCGCTGCGCAACTCGGCCAGGCAGAAGGTCCCCAGATAGTCGATGTGAGTAATGCGCCCGCGCAGGCGATTGGGCAAACTCGCGATGTCCCCCTCGACGTGCCGGTCTTCAGGCCGCATGTAAATGCGCACCGCTTCGCCGGCCACATCACCCGCATTTCCTTTGCGCTCAGGCAACGTTAGATCGACACTGCCAACCCGATACTGCCCGCCGCCCAAGCATGTGGCCTTCAGAACGTTGACCTTGCCCAGAAAATCCGCCACGAAGGGCGTCGCCGCACGCTCATAAACTTCACTAGCGGTGCCGACCTGTTCGATGACGCCGTCGTTCATCACTACAACGCGGTCGGCCATCGACAGCGCCTCTTCCTGATCATGCGTCACCATGATCGTGGTCACGCGCAGGCGTCGCTGCAATTGCCGAATCTCTCCCCGCAGCCGCTCGCGCACTTTGGCATCGAGGGCAGATAACGGTTCGTCAAGCAGCAGCAAGCTGGGCGATGTGGCAAGAGCACGCGCCAGCGCCACTCGCTGTTGCTGGCCGCCCGACATCTGGCTCGGATACTTCGCGCCGGCGTCCGGCAACCCGACCAGTGATAGAAGCTCGTTGACGCGCGCGACAAGGTCAGCGCGGCCCTTGCGGCGATTGACCAGTCCATAGCCGACATTCTGTGCAATCGTCAGATTCGGAAACAGCGCATACGACTGGAACACGATGCCGTAATCGCGCGCGGCAGGCGGCGCGTTCGACACGTCGACGCCGTTTTGCAAAATGCGACCGCTGGTCTGCTGCTCGAGCCCTGCGATGATTCGCAGCAACGTCGTTTTTCCACAACCGGAAGGGCCAAGAAAACAAACCAGCTCACCGGGTTCGATCGTCAAATCGATCGATTTCAGCGCAACGAAACTCCCGAAGGTCTTGTTGATGCCTTCGAGTCGAACTGCAGTCTCATTGCCAGCCATATCAAATCGCCGGGTCGAACGTGCGTTCAAACCCGGCGAAAATCTTCGCGGCCCAGCGGTCGGAAGTAGCCTACTTTGGCGCGGCCTTGCTGCCGTACCGTTTTTCCCACTCGGCGAGAATACGATCGCGATTCTTCGCCGCCCAGGCGAAATCATTCTTTACCAGTCGAGTGGCGTAATCACTCGGCACATTAGGCAAAGGCTTTGACATCGCCGGCACCGCGACGATCGCGAAATTATTCGCATACAGCCCCATCGCCTCATCGCTAACCGACCAGTCAACCAGCTTTTGGGCAGCCGCCATGTTCTTTGTGCCCTTGTGAATACCGATCGCTTCCAGATCCCAGCCGAGGCCCTCTTTCGGAAACACCAGATCAATCGGCGCACCGCGCGCTTTCTCGCGATTGGCGCGATATTCGAACGAAATACCGACGACGAACTCCCCCGCTGCGGCCGCCGCGCAAGGGCGCGAACCCGAGTGCATGTATTGCGCAATGTTCTCGTGCAGGCCGTCCATGTACTTCCAGCCGTCGGCTTCGCCCCACATCTGCAGCCACGCAGAGACGTCGAAGAAGCCGGTTCCTGACGACGCCGGATGCGGCATCACGATCTGGCCCTTATAAACGGGCTTGGTCAGGTCGCGCCAAGTTTCGGGCTTCGGAATGCTGCGCTTTGCGCCTTCGGCCGTGTTGTAGCAAATCGTTGCGCCCCACACATCCATACCGATCCACGCCGGAGGATTTTTGGGATCGCGATACTGCGCCGAAATCCGGTTCAGTCCCGGCGGCGCGTAGGGGACCAGCATCCCTTCGTTGTCGAACACGGCCATGCTGGTTGCGGCTACACCCATGATCACATCGGCTTTCGGGTTGGCTTTTTCGGCGAGCAACTTCGCTGTGACGATGCCGGTCGAATCACGTACCCACACGATTTCGATCGTCGGGTTTGCCTTTTCAAAGCCTTCTTTGTAGGCCTTCAGCTGATCGGTTTCGAGTGCGGTGTACACACTGAGCTGGGTTTTCTGCGCATACGCACCGAGCGCAAAAACGGAAAGCGCAACAGCCGCAAGCACCTTGCCGGCCGTGTTGGAAACGAATCTCATCGACTTCTCCTTGTGAGTAGCACCGGGCAGGCTAGATAACGAGCTTGACGTAACAGTGACACCGAACTGCTGCCAGTCTAGGCACCGTCGATTTTGACTGTCAATTGTTTTTTGCATATTGTCGACAATTGACAATCAAGCCGATAGACTGTCCCCATGACGGATCGCGCTCGTATCAATGACAGCATGGCGTTGCACGCTGAATCGCACCGCGCCCCACCCGCAAGCATCGCGGTGCTCCGCTCGGCGTCGCTGTCGAGCGCCGCACAGCACGAGATCGAACGCATGATTCTCGAAGGCGAGATCACGGCTGGAGCGAAACTTACCGAAGCATGGCTGTCGGAACGCTTGGGAGTTTCCCGGGGGCCGATACGCGAAGCGTTTCGAATGCTTGAGGAAGCAGGCCTGGTGCGGCAGGAAAAAAACCGTGGCGTGTTTGTGCGTGAGATTCCGCTTGAAGAAGCGCTCGAGATTTTCGACCTGCGCGCTGCGATGGACGAACTAGTGGGCCGGCGGCTGGCAGAATCTATTACTTCCGAGCAGATGAAAGCTGTCCGCGCCATCGTTGAAAAGATGGACGGAGCTGCGCGCGCGGGGAATGCCGACTCTTACCACCTGCTGATTCTACGGTTTCACGATTCCCTGGTCGAGTATGCAGGTAACCGGAAGCTGGCTGGCGTGTACCGAAAGCTGGTGAAAGAATTGGCGCTGTACCGGCGCCGGAATTTGCGCGATGAGGCTGCTCTGCCGCATTCCGCCGCCGAGCATCGAGCGATATTGAAGGCAATCGCATCCGGCGACGCCGAGCACGCGGGCAGCACCATGTACGACCACGTGATCGAAAGCAAGCAACGGGCGTTGCAGACACGTGTCGCCAGACCGAAGACGGCGCGCGCGCGGTCTGTCAAAAAAGGCAGCTAATGAGGACGAATGGCAGCGCGATCGAAGTCAACGGCCGCCGCTACGCGCAGCCGAAGCAGCCCACGGTTGTTTTTTGCGTGGACGGCTGCGAACCAGACTACATTGCACAGGCAGTGGCCGGGGGCCATATGCCGAACTTGAAGCGAGTGTTGTCCGAGGGCACCGCGCTGCTAGCAGACTGCGTTGTCCCGAGTTTTACCAATCCAAACAACCTTTCGATCGTTACCGGCGCGCCACCGTCGGTGCACGGCATTTGCGGCAACACGTTGTTCGACGTTGAAGCCAACGAAGAAGTGCTGATGAACGACCCCAAGTGGCTGCGCGCGCCCTCGATTCTGGCGGCGATCGCCGATAGCGGGAAATCGGTTGCCGTAGTTACCGCGAAAGACAAATTGCGGCGGCTGCTCGGTCACAAGCTGCGCGGCATCTGTTTTTCTGCTGAAAAAGCCGACCAGGTGACGGAGCTCGAAAACGGCATCGATGACGTCGTCTCGCTGGTCGGCATGCCGGTGCCCGATGTCTACAGCGCGGAATTATCCGAATTTGTTTTCGCCGCCGGAATAAAACTGATTCAGAAGCAGCGGCCCGACCTGCTGTACCTGTCGACCACCGACTACGTGCAGCACAAGCACGCGCCCGGCGATGAGCACGCGAACCGTTTCTACGCGATGTTCGATCGTTATCTCGGCCAGCTTGACGCGCTCGGCGCGGTATTCGTCGTCACCGCTGACCACGGCATGAATGCGAAGACTCGCCTTGACGCCAGCCCGAACGTGATCTATCTGCAGGACTTGCTGGATGAGTGGCTTGGTAGCGAACGTTCGAGAGTGATCCTGCCGATTACTGATCCGTACGTTGTGCATCACGGCGCGCTCGGATCCTTTGCAACGATTTATCTTCCTGCGGATGCCGCCAGCGACGTGGTCAATCGACTGCGATCGCTTATGGGGATCGAGTTAGTGTTGCCGCGTGCCGAAGCAGCGCAGCGCTTCGAGCTGCCGCCGGACCGCATCGGGGACATCGTCGTCGTTTCCGAGCGCAGCTTTGTGCTCGGTACTGGCCGCAGCCGGCACGATCTGTCGCAGCTTGAATTACCGCTGCGCTCGCATGGCGGGATCTCCGAGCAGCGCGTGCCGCTGATCATCAACCGCCGCATCGAGGGTCTTGATGCGAACCGGCGCTGGCGGAATTTCGACGCTTTCGATCTGGCATTGAATTTTGCGCAATGAACGCGCCGAAAGGTCTGCTTAGCGCTGAGCGTCGGGCCGCCCCAACTTCGGCGCGTGCCCCGGCGGTACGCGGGCACGCAGAGACCGGGGGCGTAAATATCCGAACCGAATCACTGCGCATCGCGGGCGAGAAGATTGCGGGTGATCGCCATTTCGAAGTGCGTTACCCGTACACCAGCGAGGTGGTCGCGGTCGTACCCAATGCGTCGGTTGACGACGTACGACGCGCCATCGACATTGGCGCGAAGTTTCGCAGCCCTCTGACCCGGCATGACCGTTATCGAATTTTGATGAAAGGCGGCGAGATCATTGCTAACCGCCGCGACGAAATCGCGCGGTTGATCACGCTTGAATCCGGCCTGTGCTTAAAGGACACGTTGTACGAAGTGGGTCGCGCCAGTGACGTGCTGCTGTTTTCCGCAAATCAGGCACTGGTGGACGACGGCCAGGTGTTCTCGTGCGATGTCACGCCTCACGGGCGCAAGCGCAAGGTTTATACGATGCGCGAACCGCTGCTGGGCGTGATCACCGCAATCACGCCATTTAATCATCCGCTGAATCAGGTGATCCACAAAGTCGCGCCCGCGATTGCGACCAACAATAGAGTGGTCCTGAAGCCGAGCGAAAAGACTCCACTCGCCGCTTACTTGTTAGCGGACATTTTGTACGAAGCGGGTTTGCCTCCGCCGATGTTGTCAGTCATCACAGGTGACCCGCGCGAGATTGCCGACGAGTTGTTGACGAACGCGCAGGTTGATTTAGTGACTTTCACCGGTGGAGTCGCTGTCGGCAAGCGTATTGCTGCAAAGGCGGTTTACAAACGGCAGGTGCTGGAGCTCGGCGGTAACGACCCGATCATCGTGATGGAAGACGCCGATCTGGACGAAGCAGCGACGCTTGCCGCCAGTGGCTCCTATAAAAACTCCGGTCAACGCTGCACGGCAGTTAAGCGGATCTTGGTGCAGCGAAAGGTGGCGGACCGCTTCGTCGAGCTGCTACTCGAAAAGACAAAGGCGCTGAAGTTCGGTGATCCGCTCGATCCCGCGAATGACATGGGCACCGTCATCGACGAACCCGCGGCCAAGCAATTCGAACAGCGAGTCGACGTAGCAGTCTCGCAAGGCGCGAAGCTGCTCACAGGTAACGAGCGCATCGGCGCGCTGTATTCGCCCACCGTCGTCGACCACGTACGGCCCGAGATGACGCTGGTCAAGCAGGAAACGTTCGGGCCGGTATCGCCGGTGCTTCGCTTCGACACGATCGAGGATGCGATTGCAATCAGCAACTCGACGGCGTACGGCTTGTCGTCTGCTGTTTGTACCAATCGGCTCGACTACATCACTCGCTTCGTCTCCGAGCTGCAAGTCGGTACCGTCAACGTGCGCGAAGTCCCCGGATACCGGTTGGAACTGACGCCTTTCGGCGGAATCAAGGACTCGGGATTGGGATACAAAGAGGGTGTTCTAGAAGCGATGAAGAGCTTCACCAACACCAAGACGTACTCCCTGCCCTGGTAGTGAGGCAACCGAAACGCAAACTTTGCTGAACCTGTTGGCCGCGATTGCATTGCTCGTGTGGGGCACTCACATCGTGCGTACCGGCGTGCTGCGCGTCTACGGCACAAACCTGCGCCAGGTGCTTCGGCGTAGCGTCGGCAATCGAGGCTCCAGCTTTGTCGCTGGGGTCGGGGTTACCGGGTTGCTGCAGAGCTCGACCGCCACCGCGCTGCTCGCCTCTTCGTTCGTGTCGCAGGGAATGATCACGACGGCGGCCGCGCTGGCGGTGATGCTCGGCGCCGATGTTGGCACCGCATTGATGGTGCAGTTTTTTTCGTTGAACCTGGCGTGGCTGGCACCGCTGCTGATCGTTGCCGGCGTTGTCGTCTACCTGTCGAAGAAGAACGAGCGGGCCGGACAGATCGGCAAGATCGTGCTCGGTCTCGGCGTGATGATCCTCGCGTTGCAGATGGTCGCGGCCGCAACGGCGCCGCTGACTCAGACGTCGGGCGTGCGCGTGCTGTTTGCACAGCTTTCGGGCGACTTGCTGTTGGACGTGTTGATCGGCGCACTGCTCGTGGTAGTTTCGTATTCGAGCCTTGCCGTCGTGCTGTTGGTCGCGACGCTGGCGGCTACTCATGTCGTACCGATTGAAGTTGCGCTGCCGATCGTGCTCGGCGCCAATCTTGGCAGCGGACTACTTGCACTGTTGACGACGTGGAAAGCCGACGCAATCGCGCGCCGCGTACCTCTGGGCAACTTCTTGTTCAAGGCCGCAGGCGTCGCGGCCGCCGTGCTGTTGCTGCCGCTGATCACGCCCTACCTGCTACAGCTGCAGGACGATCCACAGCAGCTCGTCGTGCAGTTCCACCTGCTTTTCAACGTCGTGCTGGCGATCGCGTTCATTCAATTCACCGATCGCTTTGCTTCTATCACCGAACGTTGGCTGCCGGCAGCTCGGCCGACCGACATGGTTGGGCAACCCAAGTATCTGGATCCGGTCGCGCTCGACACGCCCGCGCTTGCTTTAGGTAACGCGGCGCGCGAAGCGATCCGCCTAGCGGACACGGTGCACGAAATGCTGACCGGGTTGCTGACGGTGCTGAAGACCAACGATCTGTTGTTGATGGAAGCGCTGCGCCGCAAAGACGACGAAATCGACCGACTGTACTCGGCGATCAAGCGCTATCTGGCGCAGGTCAGCCGCGAAGCACTTGAAGCGAACGAAGCGCGGCGCTGGACCGAGATCATTCAATTCACGATCAATCTTGAGCATATCGGCGACATCATTGAGCGCCTGCTGCTTGACATTGCGCAACGCAAGATTCAACACAAGCTTTCATTTTCGGTCGCGGGCATGACCGAAATCAACGATTTGCACGCGCGATTGATCGCTAATCTGCAACTTGCGGTCGCGGTGTTTTTAAACGGCGATCTAAAATCAGCGCAGCAGCTGATCGCCGAGAAGGTGACATTTCGCGAGCTTGAGTTGCGTTACGCAGATCATCACCTGCACCGCCTGTTCGAAAACACGCAACAGTCGGTCGAAACGAGCTCGCTGCACTTGGACTTATTGTCGGACTTCAAGCGCATCAACTCGCTGATCTGCTCGGTGTCGTACCCGATTCTGGAATCCGCTGGCGTGCTTGCCAAAACGCGCGTGATGGCAGCGCAGCAGCAGCCAGGGTTATTCAACACGAAGGGCCCGGCACCCAACGAAGCTCCTTAGCGATGGCACTGGCCCTCGAAGATATCGAGCCGCTTTTTGCCGCCAAAGGTTCGCGGATGTACGCGGGCGAGCCGGTCACTCAGCTGCAGCATGCACTGCAGTCGGCCCGGTTGGCTGAACAAAGTGGTGCGGATGCCGCGTTGATTGTTGCGGCCCTGCTGCACGATCTAGGGCACATGGTCAACGACCAAGGCGAAACGCCCACGCTGCGCGGCATCGACGATCGGCACGAGTATGTCGCTTTGCCGTTCCTGCGAGGTTTGTTCGACGAAGCGGTGCTGCAGCCGATCCGTCTGCATGTCGATGCGAAGCGGTACTTGTGCGCGCGTGGACATGTTACTGATTCGGGCACGGTGAACGGGGCGCAATACTGGGCACATTTGTCGGCGGATTCGAAGCGCAGCCTCGAATTACAAGGCGGAATATTGACCGAAGCAGAAGCGCAGCGGTTTATCGCGCAGCCGCACGCGGCAGGCGCGGTCAGCGTGCGCTTGTGGGATGACGCTGCGAAAATCGAGGACGCCGCTACGCCGCCGCTGGCTCACTACTTGGCGCTGGCCGAAACGATCGCGCTGCGGCGATAGACTGCGGGTCTCGCGTCTACCTTGCGAGACTGGGGATGCCGATGAGAACGGTCCTGATCGCGACGTTTGTTTTCGCCGCCGCTTGCACGAAGTTGCCGGAGCCGGCAACGAAGGTGGGGACTTCGTCAAAACCGGCATCGATCGCGTGGGTGAACACCAAGACGACGTCCGATATTGACTCGGCGTT
>DATLOA010000152.1:0-8470 GCA_035536515.1 Burkholderiaceae bacterium
GTCCACAATGTTGTTCGTGGTCTATCGAGCACCCGATACACGGGTGGCGTTCGCCGCCTTCTTTTTCGTAGCGCTGATGTTCGGAATGCTGCGTTCGAGTGGCACACAGCTGACTGTTCTTGGCTCGGTATCGTTGGCTTGCTTTGCGCTGATGATGGGCCTGCGCTACGTCAACAACGAAGACGTGGAGATGTTGCGCCTAGACCTGCTTCAGTTGGTCGTGATGGCTGTAACGTTTCCGTGGTTCGTGTTCATCGGTAGGCGGGTCACACGTTTGCGAGAGGCAGATCGCCGCAAGGATGTGTTCCTCGCGAGCCTCGCCCACGAACTGCGCAATCCGCTGGCGCCGATCCGGACCGGGGTCGCCATCCTTCGGAAGCCAGGTGCCGAGTCGCAATCGCCAACGGTTTTGGCGATGATGGAGCGTCAGCTTCAGCACATGGCGCGGCTTCTCGACGATCTCCTTGATGTCAGCCGGATTTCACGGGGCAAGATCACCCTTCGTCACGAGCGGATAGACCTGCGGCACGCTGTGGATGCGGCGGTGGAAGCGAGCCGTCCACTGATTGAGCAGATGGGGCACGCACTTTCGGTATCGGCACCCGCAAAGCCTGCATTTCTGAATGCCGACCCGGTGCGCTTTGCGCAGATTCTTTCGAACCTGCTCAACAACGCGGCAAAGTACACGCCGCCCGGAGGACAGATAGCACTGACAGCCGAGCATCGCGGGGACGAGGTCGAGGTTTCGGTCACCGATAACGGCATAGGTATTCCCGGCGAGAGCTTGGAGTCGATTTTCGAGATGTTCACCCAGATCGGAAGCCAGTCGTCGACCGCTCAGGGTGGCCTGGGCATCGGCCTGTCCCTCGCGAAGGGTCTGGTGGCATTGCACGGCGGTACGATCCAGGCCTACAGCGAAGGGCTCGGCCGTGGAAGCGAATTCCGTGTGCGTGTGCCGACACGATTGACGCTCGATGCAGACTCCCCGGCACCGATAAACACAGTGTTAACCGCCCATAGATTGAAGATCCTCGTCGTGGACGACAACCGCGACGCAGCGGAAAGTCTCTCCATGCTGCTGGAATTGAAGGGGCACGACGTTCAACAAGCCTACGACGGAGAGAACGCCCTGCAGCTCGCAGAAGAGTTTCGTCCGCAGATGGTGCTGCTGGATCTCGGCATGCCCAAGATGAACGGATACGAAGCGTGCCGTCGAATCCGCGACCAGGAGTGGGGTGCGCAGATGACGCTGATTGCCGTGACTGGCTGGGGCCAGGAGGACGACCGGCGCAAGTCCACAGACGCAGGATTCGACGGGCACCTGGTCAAACCCGTTGACCCCGAGACTCTTGAAGAACTCTCAATGCAGCATTCGCGTGTCTGACGCGCTGCGCGCGGAACAAGCCTGTACGGCGGCTTTCACCCAAGCGGACTTGAGGTTCGCGGCAAAGTGACACCGTCGCCGCCGAATGCGGACGCTTCAGAAAGGGCACAAACGGGCTGGAAGAACTCGCGGCAATGATCCCGTCGTCATAGATCGTGGACTAATGTCCCGGCTTAACCGCGATAACAATATCTTGCCGAGATCCCGGGTTTGAATCGACCCTTTTCCGGTCTGAGCCCCGCAGTAGAGTTTGAATATGAAGTCCGTACTTGGCGTAGAGGCCGATTACAAAGTTCTCTAGGTAAATAACTCCATGCTCCGGTTCGGCGGGATTCAAAATCTCACACGACTCCGACCAATCGTGGAAAGGGGGGCCCTTCTTGGCATCTGCGAGCCAGTAGCTAATGACACATTTACCCCCCGGACTCAGCACGCGGGTGATCTCGGACAGGTAATGCTCCATATCCTCAGGCAGCATGTGAGTAAAAACAGAGACCAACAAAACGTAATCGACGGTCGCATCATTTAAAGGAAACCGATAGTCAGCCGCTTTCAGTTTCCCCCGCGGGTTGTAATACTTGTTGAATACGTCTGCATGATGGAAGACGAAGTCCGGCCGCTTGCGACCAATCGTGCGCCGACAGTAGGCCACCTTGTCCTTGGTGATATCGAACCCGTTGTATTTTCCTTTCTCAAGGTACTGCATGAGCGGGCGTGCCATTCGCCCGATGCCGCACCCGACATCTAGAAACCTGTGCGAAGGCTTTAAGCCTTCGTAGTCGATCAACCATTGAACGGTCGTGTCGCCAACGGCTATGAACTCGCTCGTGCTATGAGAACCGTCAACGCGGTCGGCATCGAGGAACATCTCATCCGACGGGAGCATTGATCGTCGCTGAGGCAACGACGTCACCACTTTGTACGCCGCCTTTGCGTACACCGTTTTCAGCTTCGCTTTCACATTCATAGTTTTATCCATGCGGTCGCGCCGAGTTTCCCAGAATGACCGTCAATTCCCTTCTGCCGCAGGGCGCGGGTGGTGATTGCAGGCGAAACTGCCCTGCGCAGCATGGCAGAGCGCCCCGACTGCTTTGTAAGCGTACGTCACGGATGGGCGCTGCGTGCCTACCCGTGACTTGAGTCAATATCTAAATTTAAAGTTAACCCCGGCAACGACGTCATCTACTTCTTCGGCGCAGCAGCCGGAGCAGGTGCCGGCGAGGCTGTTGCGGGCGCTGCCGGGGAAGTCGACGAGTTCCAGATGTCGCGCACGATCAGCCACTTGCCGTCTTTCTTGCGCAAGACCTCCATGTAGCTGCCGGTGTCGACGGTCTTTCCGTCTTTGATGACGGAGTACGTGCCTGCGTGCCACGCCATATCACCTTTGACCGCAACGTCATTGAGCTTGCCTTGGGCGAGCGACACGCCGGCAGCCTTCATTCCCGCCATCTCCTTGCTAAGCAACTGTTTGATTGCGGCTGCGCCGCTTGCGGGCGGCGCGCCCGGCGCCATGACGACGGCGTCATTCGCATAGGACGCGGCGACGGCGTCAGCGTTGCCGGCGTTAAAAGCCTTGAACCACGCTTCAGTATTCGCGCGGATCGTTGCCGCGTCGTCGGCCGCCACTGCAATCGGCGTGGCCGCAAAATAGAACACACCGGCGGCGAGCAGTGCAATCTTTTTCAAAACTTTCATCGATCCCTCCTGGTTGTACCCGCTGTTCATTGTTGTCGCGCGAGTTGCAGGAGAAATGGTAATCCTCTCGTGAGTCCTTCGTTGCCGACGTTCGTTGCTTCTAGCGGCAATTGACTGGCAGCCAACTCCTTTGCAGATCCGTTTTGTTGGCGCCGGCTATCGTCATCTTTTCAGGCGCCACGGCAAAGCCGCAAACCCAGGCCACGGGTACGACAGGCGCATCTTCGATCACCGCAGGCCGCAGGCTTAGGGTCTTTCCACGCAGCGCGCCATTGGCCTGATTGCCAAACACCACATGGATGGCACCGGCTTCGATCGTCAGCGACTTGACGTGGTTGCTGACCACTTTGTCAGGCGAAGGCAAACCCGCCGCAGCGTTGTCTTCGATGAAAGTTTTGGCCGTCGTCCAGGCCGCGGCAATGGGCGCCTTGGCAATCTCGGTCAGCCGCATTGCCTCGATAACTTGCTCGCGAATATATTTGTCGTGATAGTTCGGGATAGCCATCAAGGCCAAGATGGCCATGATCGCCATAACCGCCATCAGCTCGATCAGGGTCACACCACGCGGTAATGGCATCGAGTTTCTTCGGGGATTGTTCACGTGAACTGCTAGCCAGGGCACATAAGCATTTTGCGTTATCTGCCGCCGTCGCTCCTTCAAACAGCACGCCCGCGCTGGTTGCTTCTGATGAAGCATTAGGCCACTATCCTGCCCGCCGTCATACATGGGAAATCAGCTTCGATGCGTATTAATTCACTCGTATTCGCTTTCGGCGCGCTTGCATTTGCGGCCCAGCCCGCACTCAGTCAGGACGCCCGGCTGCTCGAGCGCGGCACTTATCTGATGAACAGCATCGTTGCGTGCGGCAACTGCCACGCGCAGCGTGACAAGCAAGGCCGCCCGATGCCCGAGCTCGGCCTGTCGGGCGGACTGGTCTTCGACGAGAAGCCGTTTAAGGCGTACGCCTCGAATATCACACCCGATTCGGAGACGGGCGTCGGCAAATGGACCGAAGCGCAGCTGATGCGCGGAATTCGTGAAGGTATTCGACCCGACGGCTCACTAATCGGCCCGCCGATGCCAATTCACATGTATCGCGGCATCTCGGATGACGACGCGCGTGCACTCGTTGCGTATCTGCGCGCGCAGCCGCCGGTGAAGAACGTGGTGCCGAAGTCGATCTATCACATCAAGCTGCCGCGCAGCTATGGGCCGCCGATCAAGAAGACGATCGTCGCGACGTCGCGCAGCAATCCGGTCAAATACGGCGCGTACCTGGCCGGACCTCTCGGCCACTGCGTCGACTGCCACACACCGTACACCGAGCGCGGCATGGATATGCAACGCCTCGGCGCCGGCGGTACTCCCTTCACCGGACCTTGGGGCGTATCGGTGTCACGAAACCTGACGCCAACCGGCCTCAAGCATTGGAGCGATGCCGAGATCGCGCGCGCCATTCGCGAAGGCAAGAGCCGCGACGGCAGTCCGCTTAAACCGCCGATGGCTTTCGACTGGTACAAGAACATCACCGACCAGGACATGGCGGCAATCGTCGCGTACCTGCGGTCGCTGAAGCCGCTGCCGCTCGGAGGCGCGCCGTCCGCGAAGCCATAACCATCCTCACCGCGGCGGAGTACCATTTTCTCCCCCAAAAACTCTTCACGGCGCCAAGGTGTCCAGCGCAAAATGAGACTTTCCGAATTTATTCGCTCCGATATGGAAGGCATCCTGGCGGACTGGCAAGCCTTCGCGGCCACCCAGCTGCCAGGTGCCGCCGGCATGAAGCCGCTCGAGCTGCGAGACCACGCTCAGAAGATTCTGGAGGCCGTAGCAAAGGACATCAACCAACCGCAGACGGAACATGAGCAAGCAGAGAAATCGAAGGGTCAAACGCAGCCGTTGATCAATGCTGCGGAAACCGCGGCGGAGACTCACGCGGTTCTACGTGCGAGAGACGGCTTTGACATAGCGCAGATGACCGCGGAATACCGCGCCTTGCGAGCCAGCGTGCTGCGCCGCTGGGTCATTGCGTGCGAGCCAGTGCATACGGACCTACAAGACATGATTCGCTTTAACGAAGCGATCGACCAGGCGATAGCCGAGTCAGTCCGCGCCTTCAGCACCCAGGTGGAGCAAGCGCGCAATTTCTTTCTGGGCATGCTCGGTCACGACATGCGCAGCCCGCTGAGTGCGATTCTGCTGTCAGCGAGCTCCATATCCAAGCTAAATGCAAGTGATCACATAACTGACGCAGCAAAGCGCATCATGAACAGTGGCAATCGCATGCGGGCGCTACTGGAAGACCTCGTGGATTTCAACCGCACCAAACTGGGAGTGGGCATCCGCATCACCCCATCCGATGTCGATTTGCGCGAGTTATTCGAAAGCGGGTTGCAGCAACTGCGAGTAACCAATCCGGCGCGTGAGATCCTGCTCACGGTAAGCGGGGACATGCGCGGCCATTGGGACGGCAATCGGCTACAACAACTGCTCGACAACCTGGTGATCAATGCCATCAAGTATGGAGACGTCGATGCGCCGGTTGGTGTGACGCTGTCCGGAAATGCGGAGGACGTAGTTTTAGCTGTAAGCAACCGCGGACCGGCAATCGAGCTGGGACTGCGCCAACAGATTTTCGATCCGCTGATGCGAGGCCCCTCGCCTTTTAATCCGACACAGGACGGTGACGGCCTCGGTTTAGGGTTATTCATCTCCCGCGAAATCACGAACGCTCATGGCGGGAGCATTGAAGTTGATTCGGACGCAAACGAAACAGTTTTTACGGTCCGTTTGCCGCGACGGGTCAAACCCAACCACGAGAATCAGTTAGATCGTCATAAGGATCGAGAAAGCGTTCGCGCGGCACAAGGAGAAGAAAGCGCGTTGAGTGCTTCCGATCACATCCGTTGACAGGGCCTGAGGAACATTCAACTTCTGCGCGACAAGTACTTCCGCGGCGAGCGCGATGAGCAGTCGCTAGGGCCTGGTGGGGCGATGCCCAACGACCGACGCGCGTAGAGTGTGCCTGTCGCGGAGGAACTGAGTGGCGCTGGATTTCACGTTCTCGCCAGAGCACGAAGCGTGGCGCACGCACGTGCGCGAGTTCGCCGAGCGCGAGTTACACCCACACAGTCGCGAGTGGGATGAGCAGGGTGACCTGCCGTACGACGCGCTTCGCCGGATGGGCGAGGCGGGCATTCTGGGCGTGATCGGAGCGCGCCGACTCGGCGGTCAGGAACGCGATTATCTGAGCCTGGGCATTGCGATCGAGGAGATTGCAGCAGCCGACATCAGCTGTGCGTTGATCGCCTGGCAGCAGGCGACGCATAGCCACTTCTTTCCGGGTTGGGGCGACGACACCGTGCGTGCGGTACACGCAGGCGAATCGGTGATCGCGTTTGCGACATCGGAGGAAGACGCAGGCTCCGATCTGTCGGCGATTCAGACACGCGCGGTACGTGATGGCGAGGACTATGTGCTGAACGGACAGAAAGTTCACGTCAGCATGATGCCGGGTGCCGATGTGCTCGCTGTTTCCTGCAAGATTGCGAGCGATGAACCATCGGAGTCCAAGAAGATGGCGTTGCTGCGCGTCCCGAGCAATCTGCCAGGCGTATCGAGCTCGTTAATGGAACAGATGGGTGCGCGCGCGCACCGTCTGGGCATCGTGAACTTCGACAATGTGCGAGTGCCGGCGACTGCAACCCTGGGCGAAGAGGGTCAGGGAAAAGCCTTGATGTACGCACGCTTCAACGTGTCGCGCTGTCTGTCACCGCTGGCCGCGTTGGGCGCTGCTCAGGCGGCGCTGAAGGAAACGATGCAGTTTGCGAAGGAGCGCATCGCGTTCGGTCGCCCGATTGCAACGAACCAATCGATCAGCTTTCCCCTGGTCGAGCATCACGCCAAGATCGAGGCCGCGCGCCTGCTCGCTTATCGTGCTTTGGTGGCGAATGACAAAGGGCTCGACGCCACGAAGGATGCGGCGATGGCGAAATGGTTCGGCATCACTACCGGGATCGAAACGATTCAGGATTGCCTGCAGATGTACGGCGCCAATGGGTACCTGAAGGACAATGCGATCGAGCAGCGCCTGCGCGACGTGTATTCGTTCCTGTTTACCGGCGGCACACTGAACATCATGAAGCTGATCCTGGTCCGGCAGTTGCTCGGAGCCGAGTTCGCGGGGTTGCGCACTTGAAGGCTGGCCCACTGACCGGAGTTCGGGTGCTCGAGCTGGGCTCGACGGTGGCCGGACCTTTTTGCGGCCGCTTGCTCGCTGATTTCGGCGCCGAGGTGATCAAAGTAGAGCCGCCCGAGGGCGACGCTGTGCGCGCGATGGGCAAGCATGTCGACGGCAAATCGCTGTACGCGGCAACGATCCTGCGCAATAAGAAGCTGATCGCACTCGATCTGCGTCGAGCCGAGGCGCGCGATGTGGTGAAGCGCCTGATTCCGAGCTGCGACGTGCTGGTCGAAAACTTTCGGCCGGGCACGCTGGAGAAATGGGGAATCGGTTACGACACGCTGCGCGAAACGAATCCGCGGTTGGTAATGGTGCGCATCAGCGGCTTCGGTCAGACGGGTCCGTATCGCGATCGGCCCGGTTATGGTTTTCTGGGCGATGCGGTCGGCGGGTTGCTGCACATCAACGGCCACCCTGATCGCCCGCCGGTGCGCGCCGCGGTGCCAGTCACCGACATGATCACCGGCATTTACGGAGCATTCGGTGCCGTGATGGCGCTACTCGCGCGCAAGGACAGCGGCCAGGGGCAACTCATCGATGCGGCGCTGTACGAGAGCTCGTTCAGCTTCATGGAGTCGCACATACCGGCGTATCAAAAACTGGGTCACGTCGCGATGCGCGCTGGATCGCATCTGCCCGGCAGCACGCCGAACAGCCTCTATCCGACGGCCGATGGCGGCCACATCGCGATGGCAGCAGCGAGCGATGCGGTGTTTCGCCGGCTGGCTACAGTGATGGGGCAGCCCCAACTCGCAGACGATCCGATGTATGCGACCGCATTGGCGCGAGTGAAGAACGAGGAAGCGCTCGATCGCGTGATCGGTGAGTGGACCCGCGGCTATGCGCTGGATGAGCTGGATGCGCTGCTAAGACGCTCCGATGTTCCGGCCTCGCGCGTATTCACGATGGCAGACATCTTCAACGATGCGCACTACGCAGCGCGCAACGCAATCGTCTACGCTACTGGCGGCGAGTGGGATTCGGTGGCGATGTCGGCACCGGTGCCAAAATTGTCGGAGACACCCGGACACATTCATCATGCCGGCGGTGAGATCGGCAGCGATACGATCGACGTGCTGCGCCGCTACGCGCACATGACGCCGCAGGAAATCGACGCGTTGCTAGGCGCCGGAATTGTTTTCGATGC
>DATLOA010000153.1:0-2723 GCA_035536515.1 Burkholderiaceae bacterium
GTCGTGATACCCGAGCGCTCGATGTTGAACCCGCGCTATCCGGCAGCCGTGGTGGCGGGCAACGTCGAAACCTCGTCGTGCATCACCGATGCGCTGTACGGAGCACTTGGAGTAATGGCCGCCGCGCAAGGAACGATGAACAACTTCACGTTCGGCAACGAGCGTTATCAGTACTACGAAACGATCTCCGGTGGGTCGGGTGCCGGCGTGAGAAACGTCGACAGCGACTCACAAGCTGCCGACGGTTTCGACGGCACGGACGTGGTGCAAACGCATATGACGAACTCGCGGCTGACCGATCCGGAGGTGCTCGAGTTCCGATATCCGGTACGTCTGGAAAGCTATGAAATTCGCCCGAAATCGGGAGGTACGGGTCGCTGGCATGGGGGCAACGGCGGCACGCGCCGCATGCGTTTTTTGGAGCCGATGACGGCGTCGATTCTGGCCAATCATCGGTCGATTGCACCGTTCGGAATGGCCGGCGGGGAAGCCGGCGAAGTAGGGCGTAATTGGATCGAGCGAACTGACGGGCGCATCGAGACGATGAGCCACATCGGATCGGCCGAAATGAACGTCGATGACGTGATAGTTATTCAAACTCCGGGCGGCGGCGGCTTCGGAAAAAAATGAAGTCGCATTGCTCTTGCTGAACGCGGCAAATAGGCTGCGCGGTCAGGGAAATTCTGCGCACGCCCTATCGATGCGCGCGGAAATAATTCGCTGCATGAACGCGCCGGACCGCCTCGCCCTAACTTCGATTCTCGGATCGCTGACGATGAGCTATGCGCCGCTCGTGGATCGCGAGCGGCGAACGTTCGGCACCCGATTGACGATGCTGTCGGTGAAGCCGAGCGAAAGGCTTCCGATTGGCATGATCCTCGAGCAGCTCAACGGGCTGTGGCCCGAGTCGCGTGCGCTGGTTCTGATGGCGCCGCTCGATGCACAGCTCGACGACTCGCTGCTGGCGTGGCAGCCGCCCGGCAACGCAGTGGTTGAGATTCCGGCAATTGCGCTGCGCGACCCGAATCTGCAGGGACTGGTGCAACGTGCTTGCCGCGCAGGTATCAAGATGGCGCTACGCGGGAGACCCGATGTGCCACTGCCCCCAGCGTTGCTCGATTGCTTCAGCTATGCACTGATTCACATTACCGAAGACCGCCGGCGCCGTAGCGATGGCAGCAATGCGCCGCCACCGCCGGGTGTAATGCGGCGCATGCCATTTATCATCACCGGAACATTTCGCGGCGCCGACTTGCTGGCCGCGTACGAGCGCGGCGCAGTCGCGAGCGTCGGCGTGCCGCTAGACGAGGTGCCTCCGACGACTGAGCGCCCGCCGCAACCAAGCCAGCAGGCGGTGCTCGAGCTACTTCGGATGGCGCACGATCGCGCCGACATCGATGTGATGGAGTCTGCGATCAAACGTGACACCGCGCTTGCGTTCGAATTGATCCGCTTCGTCAACTCGACGGCCTTCGCGGTGCCGATGCAGGTAGGTTCAGTCAAGCGCGCGATCATGGTGCTCGGGCACGCAAAGATGACGCGCTGGCTGTCCCGCATGCTGCGCGTCTCGACATTCAGTGCCGACGCTCTGCCGCTGATCCATGCCGGCACGCGCCGCGGCCTGTTCCTTGAACACTTGGCGAGCTGCAACGCCGAGGGCGCTGAGCTTCGCGACTCGCTGTTCCAAACCGGTGCGTTCTCGTTGCTTGACCGAATGACAGGCACTGCGTTTTCGCGGTTGCTGCAGCACGCGCAATTGGCGCCGAGCGTGTCTGCGGCGCTGGTAGAGCGCACGGGTCCTTGCGCACCCTACCTGACACTGGCCGAAGCGATCGAGCGCAACGATCCGGTGGCCGGCAAGAAACAGCGCGAGGCGCTTGACATCTCGCTGCTGGATTGCAACGTCGCATTGCTCCGTGCTTTGTCGGCGGCGCAAGCAACGCACGTCGCCGCCTAGCTCGCAGCTCGCCCGCCCCAATTAGTCGAGCCGTGCGCCGTCGCGATTCAGGCGGGCGCGCAAATCGGCGCCATCGATCGCGCGCGGGGCGATGTTGTCTTTGACGGCAATCGCTGCGGCGTGACCGATGGCATGACCGTACGAAAAGCACTGCGCGGTTACGCGCGCTGACGCCATTGCTTCATGCTCGGCCGACAAGCAGCGGCCTGCTATCAGCAGCGATTCGCCGCGCACGGGCACGAAACATGGGTACGGGATCTCGTAGTAGTCGTTGAACAGCCACTCGAGCCGCGGTTTCTCGCCGCTGTGCATCTCGATCGGCCACGGCGAACGCGCGATGCCGGCACGATGCTTGACCTTGCCCAGCACATCTCCATTGGTCAACGTCGCAGCGCCCTTAACCTGCCGCGACTGGCGCACTCCTACCTGCACGCCAGTGTCATTGATGAAGCTGTTCTCGCAGCCGCTCAGGTGATCGCGAATGAAGCGCGCATATTCGCGCGCCTGCTTGCGACCCTGTATCTCGGCTTCGGTCAGGTCGGCAACGACAATCGGATTCAGCTCGCGGCCGTCCCTGCCGAGTATGCGCGTGGCATTGCACACGAGCTCGTTCTGACGTGGCGTTGGAAAGAGGAAGATTTTGGCGCGCGGCAGCAGATATTCCTTGTCCGCATTCAGCTTCTGAATCTTGTTGACGATGTCGTCGCCGAGAATGCTGTCGGGCCCATAGGCGTCTAGAAAGCGCGGCACGTCGACGCCCTGCATG
>DATLOA010000154.1:0-7903 GCA_035536515.1 Burkholderiaceae bacterium
GGTGCATGGCCACGAACACCGGCGGTTTGCGACGTACGCCGATGGAAAGACGCAAACGAAACCCGTGGCGCTGGTCGACTGATCGATTGCTGGCATGCGCTCTTTATCGCACCTGATCGAAAACAATCGCGCGTGGTCCGAAGGCATTCGGCAGCGTGATCCGCAATTCTTTACGAGGCTGTCGCAGCAGCAGCGGCCGCGCTATCTGTGGATCGGTTGCGCGGACAGCCGCGTGCCCGCCAATGACATTGTCGGATTACTTCCCGGCGAGCTGTTCGTTCATCGCAACATTGCGAATGTCGTGGTGCACACCGATTTGAATTGCCTGTCGGTGATGCAGTTCGCTGTGGATATGCTCAACATCGAGCACATCATCGTGTGCGGCCACTATGGATGCAGCGGAGTTTCGGCAGCGCTGCAAAATCAGCGTGTCGGCCTGGCAGACAATTGGCTGCGACACGTGCAGGACGTGCATTCGAAGCACGATGCCCAGGTATCGGCGCTGCCCGACACGCCGCAGCGAATCGATCGCCTGTGCGAGCTCAACGTGATCGAGCAGGTCGCCAACGTCTGCCAGACGACGATCGTGCGAGATGCATGGGATCGAGGACAGCAGTTAGCCGTGCACGGCTGGGTCTACGGCCTGAAGGACGGCCTGGTGCGCGATTTGGGCAGCACTGTGATGAAGACATCGGAAGCTGCATCCGCCTACCAATCGGCGATCCGTGCCTTGTAGCGCGACTCTGCCCGCTTCGCTTGACTTTCGCCATTATTTCGATGATTATTGAAATATGAAAACGACAGACGCCGTTCGAGCCCTCTCGGCACTCTCGCAGGAAACTCGTCTGCAGGTATTCCGCCGGCTCGTCCAACAGGGTTCCAGCGGACTCGCGGCAGGCGAGATCGCCGAGCACTTGGGCGTTTCTCCGGCCACCCTGTCGTTTCACCTGAAGGAGCTTTCTTACGCAAAGCTGGTGTCCGCGCGGCAGGACGGCCGCTTTGTTTTTTATGCAGCCAATTTTGCGCAGATGAATAGTCTGCTTCGCTACCTCACCGATAACTGCTGTGCGGCCGACGGTGGCTCGTGCGTACCTATTGCCTGCACGTCGCCTAGAGCCAGCAAGTCCCGACGAAAGGAACACGCATGAAACGCTTTCACGTACACGTTGCTGTCAAGGATCTGGAATCGAGCATTCGCTTCTATTCGGCGCTGTTCGGCGCAGAACCGAGCGTGACCAAACCCGACTACGCGAAATGGATGGTCGACGATCCACGTATCAACTTTGCCATCTCTCAGCGCGGCTCCGGCATCGGAGTCAATCACTTGGGGCTGCAGGTGGATTCCGACGATGAACTCGAACTGTTGCGCGCGCAGGCGCAGCGCGCAAATCTTGCCGCGACGGCGGAGAAAGACGTGCGCTGCTGCTACGCGCGTGGGAATAAGTATTGGTACACCGACCCACAGGGCGTAGCGTGGGAGACGTATCACACACTCGAGCAGGTGGAGTTTTTCCAGGGCGAGCAGGAGCGGGAATCGTCGGACGCTGGCGCTGCGTCAGGCTGCTGCGGTCCATCCACCGCGATGTCTGCGCAAGAACGACCAGTGAAGTCAGCGTGCTGCTGATCGGCAAGAGTCTATGAGCGACCAGGCGCAGCACGTTCTCTTTCTGTGCACCGGTAACTCCGCGCGCTCGATCTTCAGCGAAGTAATCATGAACGCGATGGCGAAGGGCCGTTTTGTCGCCCACAGCGCAGGCAGCCATCCATCTGGCCGCATCAATCCGATGACGATCGAGCTGCTGCAGCAAAATCGATTGCTGACCGGTGGACTACGCAGCAAGAGCTGGGATGAGTTTGCGCAGCCGGATGCGGTGAAGCTCGATTTTGTTTTTACTGTGTGCGACGACGCGGCAGGCGAGGTGTGTCCACTATGGCCTGGCCAGCCGGTCACCGCTCACTGGGGTGTCGAAGACCCGGCCGCCGCCGAAGGTGACGACGATGCGAAGCGCAAGGCGTTTCTCAGAGCATTCACGACGCTGCGACGGCGTATCGAACTTTTTCTGAGCTTGCCGCACGGCAAGATCGACAAGCTGGCGCTGTCGCAACGCTTAGATACCATCGGCAAGAGTTGAGCGAAGCCGCAGCCACGCCGCAGCGACTTGCCGCCGAGGCGCTCGGCTCGGCTTTGCTGCTCGCCGCCGTTGTCGGGTCGGGAATTATGGGTGAGCGCCTCGCTGCCGGCAACGTCGGCATTGCGCTGCTCGCCAATACAGCGGCCACTGGCGCGATGCTGTTCGTGCTGATAACGATCTTCGCGCCTATCAGCGGAGCGCACTTTAATCCGGTTGTAAGTGCGGTGGCGGCTTCACAGCGCTACATCACGTGGACGCTGTGCGCTGCGTACGTGGCAGCACAGCTTATCGGCGCTGTGATCGGTGTCGCTGCAGCCCACGCGATGTTCGAAATGCCAATCGCGCAGATATCGCTCAGAGCGCGCTTCGGCGCAGCACAACTGTTCAGCGAATTCGTCGCGACGTTCGGTTTGATTACGACCATCATGGCGACGATTCGCTATGCGCCCACGCGCGTCGCAGCGGCGGTTGCGAGCTACATCATGGCAGCTTACTGGTTCACTGCGTCTACTTCGTTCGCCAATCCGGCGGTGACGGTGGCTCGCTCGCTTAGCGATACGTTTGCCGGTATCCGGCCGATCGACGCGCCGGCATTCATACTCGCTCAGTTCGGTGGTGCGATCGTGGCGATGTTACTTTCCTCCTGGCTTCACGCGCGGCCTCGTTAGGCAAACACAGCAACTAGCATGCAATGAGCGATACCCGCTGGCTGGTGCTGCTGTGTGCGAGCCGCGTCGGTTTTTCGTTGATCTTTACCGTCTACTCAGCACTGTTGCCGGTGCTGATGGGCGCATGGCTCATGAGCGCCGCCGATGCGGGCCTGGTGCAAAGCGGATGGCACGTCGGTTATTTGCTGTCGCTATTTGGTGCCGGCCTGCTGACCGACCGCCTCGGGGCACGCAGAACGTTTTTATCGATGAGCGCAGGGGCGTGCGCGAGCGCGCTGCTCTTTGCTTTTTTCGCGAACGGGTTTTGGTCGGGTCTTCTGCTTTATTTCGTTGCAGGACTTGCCTCCGGCGGTTCATATACCCCGGTGCTGGCACTGATCGCGCAGCGCTATGGGCCCGAGAAGCGCGGTAGCGCAATGGGCTGGTTTCTAGCCGCTGGATCGTTCGGTTATGGCGTGTCGCTGATCGCATGCGCGGCGATTGCGCCATGGGCGGGCTGGCGCGCAGGCTTGGCGCTGTCGGCGGTTGCCACTATTGCCGGCGCCACATTGGGATGGCTGGCTATGCGCGACACTCGCGACGAATCGCCGCACGCTTCAACAACCTTGCCCTGGCTCGCATCAGCACGCCAACTGTGGCGCAACAAGCCGGCGAAGCTCGCTATCGGGTCATACACGCTGCACTGTTGGGAGTTACTTGGGATGTGGGCCTGGCTTCCCGCGTTTCTCGTCGCAGCGGCGGCGCATGGTGGCGATCTTTCAAGCGCCCTCGCCGTGGGCGTGGGCATCGCGGGCATGACGCATCTGGTGAGCGCAGTAGGAAGCATTGCCGGCGGCACGCTGTCCGATCGAATCGGCCGCACGCGCGTCATTCTTATGATGAGTTTGGCAAGCCTCGCCTGCTCGTTTTCGTTCGGCTGGATGCTGGGCAGCACGTTCTGGCTGATCGCGATGGTTGCGATCATTTATAACCTGACCGCCATAGGAGATTCCTCGGTATTCTCGACCGTGCTTACAGAAACTGTGCCGCCGAGCCAGATCGGTTTCGCATTTTCAGTGCGGTCGGTGTTGGGCTTTGGGATGGGCGCGATCAGTCCGTGGGTTTTTGGTTTGGTGCTCGACTGGGTTGGTGCCGGCGACCCGGGTCTGCAAGCGTGGGGCCTGGCGTGGTGCACGATCGGGATCGGCGCTTTGCTCGGCCCGCTGTTGACGTGGCAACTACACCGAAGCTTGGCGCAGGTGAACAGTCGAAGCCCTGCAAAATTCGATGCCTGACACCGATGCGCCGCACCCGCTGCGGCCCTTTCTGAAGAACTGGGTATGGGAGCACGGCCATATCGGCACGCGCTATCTCGACTGCAACGATGGTCAGATCAAATTCGACGACGGCAAGAAAGCGCGCTTCGCGTCCGAAAAAATTTTTTACGTATCGCTGAGCAGCGAGGCCGACGACGCAGCGCATCGCGACGGCCCCGCGATCCATGAAGAGAAGCTTGCGCGTTTCCTGCGCGCTGCGCAGCGGGTCAAGCCGGAAGAAGCCGGTTCGGCCGCCGACGTGCAGCGCGCGGCTCAGGATTGCGTGGATCTCGGCTACGTCTGCGCCTATCAGCAGGAGGCCCAACGCGCTCTCGCGCGCTACGCTCAGGAGCCGCTGTTCGAAGACGAGATCCGCGCTGCTGTCATCAGCGATATCAGACGCGCGTACGGCGGCTTGCGCGAGCGGTTGACGCTGTATGACTTCACTGTGTTTCACGGATTGCCCGCGCCGCTGCTGATCAGCGAGTCACCGTTCATCGACTGGCGCCTGCGCGCTGCGCCGCCGCAGCCCTTCGTGTCGATGCCGCTTGGGCCATATTGCCTGCTGGTGGGCACGCCGTCCGGCAAGAAGAGCCGAGCGGGGCCGGTGCTCTGGAAAAGCGTCAGCACCAGCGGCCCGTTCAAAGACCACAATCGCCACATCGTGGAAAGTGCGCGTCTATGGTTGGTGGCGACAACCGACGACCAGCTCGTCGCGGTACAAGATCGCTTTGCTGCGGCGCCAGCCGTTGCGCCATCGGTTGCTAAGCCTTGACGGGCTTGGCATGACGTGCGTGAGTTACTCTGATGCAACCGTCTCCCCCGCTGCGAGCTCGGCGTCCATCCCGCGGATGAGGGCGACGCGATCAGATTACCCAAAGAGTTGGCATCGCCACTGCCTGAGCCGGTTCGTTACTCTGGAACCGGTCCGCACGGTTCAACTGCGGCCCCAATAAGCGAGGTGAGATTGTCATGCCTGCGACAACTGTTTTGCGCTGGTTTCATACTGAATCGGACGCGCCAATAGTCCAGACGCTCATTGTCAAACCCGAGGAGGAGCTGGCGCTCCGTAACCAGCAGAGGCTAGAGCAGGCCAAGCGGGAGCTGGGTGCGCGTTACGTTTTGCACTCGAGCCACAAGGTGAGCCGGCAAAATGTGAACCCACCGCACAAGCCGGCCGCCCGTGCGCTTCCGTCGGGCAAGGCGCGTAATTCAGATCCGGAAGCTTCGAATGAGCGACCCTCCACGGAGCACTCGTGATCAGCTTGGGTGCTCCTTTTAGTCCCGGCATAAGACGGTCGCCGCCAAGTGCGACCTGCCTGAGACTTTGAATTGCTAGCCGTTACTTGAAAGCAGCCACGCGACGATGCCTCAATGCACGATCCGATCGAACGAGAACTTGCCGTTTTTGAAGTCGACTGGGATCACGTCCTTGGGGCCGAAGCGGCCTTCGAGCACCAGCCTCGCCACCGGATTTTCGATCTCCTGCTGAATTGCCCGCTTTAGCGGTCGCGCGCCATACAGCGGATCAAAGCCAGCCTTGCCGATCTCCTGCAGTGCGGCGTCGCTGACAACGAGTTTCATATCCTGTTGCGCCAATCTCTGCTCCAGCCGATTCAACTGAATCCGCGCAATTGCCTGAATTTGCTTCGCATCAAGCGCGTCGAAGACGACGATTTCGTCGATGCGGTTGATGAACTCCGGTCGGAAGTGCTTGCGCACTTCGCCGAGCACCGCCTGCTTGATCACGCCCGGATCGGTGCCTGCCATACGCTGAATCTCGTGGGAGCCTAGGTTCGACGTCATCACAATCACCGTGTTCTTGAAGTCGACGGTACGTCCCTGCCCATCGGTCATGCGGCCATCGTCAAGCACCTGTAGCAGAACATTGAAAACATCCGCGTGCGCTTTCTCGACTTCGTCGAACAGGATTACAGCGTAAGGCTTGCGACGCACAGCTTCGGTCAATGCGCCTCCTTCGTCATAGCCGACGTAGCCCGGCGGCGCGCCGATCATGCGCGCCACCGAATGCTTCTCCATGTATTCGCTCATATCGATGCGGATCAGCGCATCCTCAGTGTCGAACAGAAATTCGGCAAGCGCCTTGGTCAATTCGGTTTTGCCGACGCCGGTCGGGCCGAGGAACAGAAATGAACCGTACGGACGGTTCGGGTCTGCGAGTCCTGCGCGCGAACGGCGAATCGCATCGGACACCAAGCGCACTGCTTCGTCCTGCCCGACCACGCGTCGGTGCAGGAACGACTCCATGCCAAGCAGTTTTTCGCGCTCGCCCTGCATCATCTTGGCTACCGGAATTCCCGTCGCGCGCGATACGACTTCGGCGATCTCTTCGGCGCCGACTTGCGTGCGCAGCAGTTTCGGTTTATCGGCCGGCGCCTCGGCGCTCTCCGCCTGCTTCAGTTGCGCTTCAAGCTGTGGCAATTTCCCGTACTGAATCTCCGCCAGCTTGTCGTATTGACCCCTACGCTGCAGCTCTGCGACTTGCGAGCGCAACCCATCGATCTCTTCCTTGATGTGCTGTACGCCCTGCACAGCAGACTTTTCACTGCGCAGCACCTCGTCAAGATCCGCATACTCTTTCTCGAGCCGCGCGATTTCAGACTTCAGAAGCTCGGCGCGGCGCGAAGAGGCTTCGTCCTTTTCGCGCTTAACCGCTTCGAGCTCGATCTTCAGCTGGATCAGCCTGCGATCAAGAATGTCCATGACCTCCGGCTTTGAATCGATTTCCATTTTGATGCGCGCCGCGGCTTCGTCGATCAGATCGATCGCCTTGTCGGGCAGGAAACGATCGGTGATGTAGCGATGCGACAACTCGGCTGCGGCGATGATCGCCGGGTCGGTGATCTCGACGCCATGGTGGAGCTCGTAACGCTCCTGCAGTCCGCGCAATATGGCAACGGTGGCTTCAACGCTCGGCTCGCCGACCAGCACTTTCTGAAAGCGCCGCTCGAGCGCGGCGTCTTTTTCAATGTACTTGCGATACTCGTTCAGCGTCGTAGCGCCGATGCAATGCAGCTCGCCGCGCGCAAGCGCGGGCTTCAGCATGTTGCCCGCGTCGATCGCGCCTTCGGCTTTTCCGGCGCCGACGATTGTGTGCATCTCGTCAATAAACAACACGATGCGGCCGGCCTCTGCGGCAACTTCTTTCAGCACTGCTTTCAATCGCTCTTCAAACTCGCCGCGATACTTAGCGCCAGCCAGCAGACCCGCCATGTCGAGCACCAGCACCCGCTTGCCTTTCAAAGTCTCGGGCACTTCCTCGTTGACGATGCGCTGCGCCAGACCTTCGACGATTGCGGTCTTGCCGACACCCGGCTCGCCGATCAGTACCGGATTGTTCTTCGTGCGCCGCTGCAGAATCTGAATCGTGCGACGGATCTCGTCGTCGCGACCGATTACCGGATCGAGCTTGCCCTGTTGTGCGCGCTCGGTCAGATCGATCGTGTATTTGTCGAGCGCCTCGCGCTGGCCTTCGGCTTCCGCGCTATCGACTTGCGCGCCGCCGCGCACGGCGTCAATTGCCGCCTCAAGCGACTTCTTGGCAAGACCGTGCTCGCGCGCGAGGCGGCCGAGCTCGCTCTTGTCGTCGGCTACGGCGAGCAGGAACATTTCGCTGGCAATGAAGCTGTCGCCGCGCCGCTGTGCCTCCTTGTCGGTCGCGTTGAGCAGCGCATTCAGCTCGCGGCCGATCTGAACCTGCTGGTCGCTGCCCTGCACCTGTGGCAGCCGCTTGATCAGGCCGTCGAGCGCCTGCGTCAGCGCCGCGACATTGACCCCGGCTCGTTGC
>DATLOA010000155.1:0-26033 GCA_035536515.1 Burkholderiaceae bacterium
ATCGGGGCTGCCGCTTTCTTCGCACGTTTCGATGATGCCGTCACATCGCGGACGCGCTACCCTCTGCGCATCGAGCGCCGCGATCGTCGTCAGCGCAGCGTAGATCGCATAGCCGTCGTCAGCGCTACCGCGGCCATACAATTTTCCTTTCTCGTACACCGGCTTCCACGGGCCAAGGTCGTCGCGCCATCCCACCATCTCGGGCTGCTTGTCCAGATGGCCATAGAACAAAACGGTGCGCTCGTTTCCCAAGCCGTGTGTGGCGGGCACATCGAACAATAGACACGGCGTCTTGCCTTCGATTGCGACGATTTCGATCGTCAGCCCTTCGATCGATTGCTGGCGGCACCACTGCTCTGCCGCTTTGACGACCGAGCGCAGGTGCCCGTGCTCGTCCCAGCTCGCGTCGAACGCGGGCGACTTGGCCGGCACGCGGACGTAGTCTACAAGGCGCGGGACGAGATCTTCGTCCCACTTGGCGGCAACAAATTCATTGAGGTCGGCGAGATTCATAGCAATCCTGCACAAAGCGTGAGCTGCAAAGTGTATGGCTGCTAGCCTTTGACCTCAAACGCTCAACGGAACGAAAATGCAGAAACTGACGATCGCGACATTGCTGACCTGCATGGCAGAGCTTGCGCTTGCGCAAGCCGGAACGTACACGGCGCGCCTACTGACGCCCGAGACAGCACTTAAAGCGACCAGTGCAGCGCTGGAGGATTGCCGCAAGCGCGGTTACCAAGCGGCGGTCGCGGTGGTCGATCGGTCGGGCGTCGCGCAGGCGATGGTGCGCGATCGCTTCGCCGGCCCACATACCGTGAACACTGCCATTAACAAGGGCTACACAGCAATCAGTTTTCGCATCGATACGCTGGAGCTCGCAAAACAGACGCAATCAGGCCTCCCGAGCTCGGGGGTACGAGAGATTTCGAATGTGGTTGCAGTGGGTGGCGGCGTGCTGATTCAGGCCGGGGGCGCGACGCTCGGCGCAATCGGCGTGTCAGGTGCGCCCAGCGGCGAAGCCGACGAGGCGTGCGCCAAGGCGGGCATCGCGGCGATTCGCGACGAAATCGAGTTTTAGAGCACCGACAAAAGTTCAAACCTACTTTTGTCGGATTAGTCAGCATGAAATCGCTGGCAAAGCCAGACAATTTCATGACAAAAAGGCAGCAAGCTCTCTCTGCATCGACCACTGCATTACTGATCGCGCCGCCTCTGTTCTGGGCCGGCAACGCGGTGCTTGCACGCGCGCTGGTGGGCGAGTTTCCTCCGCTCGCGCTGTCGTTCTGGCGCTGGACGCTGGCGTTCGTACTGATTGCCCCTTTTGCCGCCGCATCAATATGGCGGCACCGCCCTGTGATCCGCACGCACTGGCCGCTGCTCGTGTGGACCAGCCTGCTTGGTGTCGGCTGCTACAACTCGCTTCAGTATCTGGCGCTGCAAACTTCGACCGCCGTCAGCACGACTCTGATTGGCGCCTCGGGTCCGATCATCACGCTGCTCGCCGGTGCTGCGTTTTTCTCATCGCCGGTAGTGCGGCGTCAATGGATCGGCGCTGCGGTGTCGCTGATGGGCGTCCTATGGGTCATCGCACGCGGAGAGCCGCGCAATCTGCTGCAGCTGCAGTTCGCCGCAGGAGACTTGATCATGCTGGCCGCAACGCTTGCGTGGAGTATCTACACGTGGCTGCTACGCACCCAGCGGCCGCCGCTGCCGCTCACAGTATTTCTCACAGTACAGATCGCGCTCGGCGCGTTGATGATCCTGCCTTTTTATCTGACCGAGTGGATGATCACGCAGAACATTCCGGCCGCCAGCCTAACCAACTTAGGCGCGATGATCTACGTCGTGCTTTTGCCGTCGCTGGCCGCGTATTACTGCTGGGATCGCGGCGTCGCCCGTGTTGGTGCCGTATTGCCGATGTACTTCGTCAATCTCACGCCGGTGTTTGCAGCTTGCCTTTCATGGGCTTTGCTCGACGATCCGATTGGCATCTATCACCTCGCCGGTGGCGCGCTGATTCTCGCCGGCATTTACTTGGCGGCAGAGAAAAGGGCATAGCTACAATCGCCAACCGATGCGTAACGATCAAGCCGTCACCATTCGCCGCGCCGACTATAGGCCGCCCGATTTTTTGCTTGACCAGGTGTCGCTCGAGTTCGATCTTGATCCGGCGCTGACGTACGTCACTGCAACACTGAATGTGCGGCGCAATCCGGTGGTCGGCGGCGCTGCGCCGCTGCGACTTGACGGCGAAGACCTCGATCTCGCGCTGATCGCGGTGGACGGTCACGCCCTACCAGCGAGCGCCTATCAGGTGCGCGAAGACGGTTTGACACTTCGGCTTCGCACGCCGTCGAACCGGTTTCAGCTGAAGACGATCGTACGCATCAAGCCGGCGCGAAACACCGAACTGATGGGACTCTTCGTTTCCAACGGCAACTTTTTCAGCCAGTGTGAAGCCGAAGGATTTCGTCGCATTACGTTTTTTCCAGATCGGCCCGACGTGATGACCAAGTATCGGGTGACGATTCGCGCGGACAAGGCGCGCTATCCGGTATTGCTCGCCAACGGCAATCTGATCGAGCAAGGCGATTTGTCGGAAGGTAGGCACTACGCCATCTGGGACGACCCATTCGCAAAGCCGAGCTACCTGTTCGCGCTAGTTGCCGGCAACCTCGCGGTTCATGAGGAACGATTTACGCGCGCGAGCGGGCGTGATGCCACTTTGCAGATTTACGTCGAGCACGGTAACCAGGACAAGACGCAGCACGCGATGGCGAGCTTGAAGCGTGCGATCGAGTGGGACGAGCGTCGCTATGGACTCGAGCTCGATTTAGATCGCTTCATGATCGTGGCGTCGAACGATTTCAACATGGGCGCGATGGAGAACAAGGGGCTCAACATCTTCAACGCCAAATACATTCTGGCCAGCCCGATGGTTGCGACAGACGACGACTATGTGAACGTCGAATCGATCGTCGGCCACGAGTATTTTCATAACTGGACCGGCAACCGCGTCACGTGCCGCGACTGGTTTCAACTGAGCCTGAAAGAAGGGTTGACGGTTTTTCGCGATCAGGAATTCTCGGCCGACATGCTCGGCGACGCGAGCAGCCGCGCCGTCAAGCGCATCGAAGACGTTCGCGCACTGCGCGCCAGCCAGTTTCCGGAAGACAGCGGACCGATGGCGCACCCAGTGCGCCCCGACAGCTACCAGGCGATCAGCAACTTTTACACGGCGACGGTGTATGAGAAGGGCGCCGAGGTCGTTCGCATGTTGCAAACACTGGTGGGTATCGACGGTTTTCGGCACGGCATGGACTTGTATTTCAAGCGCCATGATGGGCAGGCGGTCACCTGCGACGACTTCGTCGCCGCGATTGCGGACGCTAACGGCCGCGATCTGACTCAGTTCAAGCGCTGGTACTCGCAAGCGGGCACGCCGCGAGTGCGCGTCGAATCTCACTACGACGCGCACGCCTTTGCCTTCGAATTGACGCTGTCGCAGTCGACTCGGCCGACTGCGGGGCAGTCGCTAAAGGAGCCGTTTCATATTCCTTTCGCAGTCGGGCTGATCACCGGTGATGGACGCGACATGCCGCTACAGCTGGACGGAGAGGCCGACACGAAGGCCGGCACGCCTGCGACCATGGTGCTTGATTTCACGCAGTCGAAGCAGACGTTTCGCTTCATTAACGTGGGCGAACAGCCGGTGCCCTCATTGCTGCGTAACTTTTCAGCGCCGGTCATCGTCGAGCATCGATACAGCGACGCCGAGCTTGTATTTTTATCCGCGCACGACTCCGACTCGTTCAATCGGTGGGAAGCGGGACAACGGCTTGCGATCGCGCGCCTGATGGCGCTGACCGATTCCGTCGAAGCCGCGCGCCCCCTGTCACTCGACGACGCCGTGGTGACTATGCTGCGAGCGACGCTGCTTGACTCCACGCTGTCGCCCGCGTTTAAAGCGCAAGCATTAATGCTGCCCGCCGAGAGCTTTATCGGCGAGCAGCGTGACATCGTCGATCCCGAAGCGATCCGCACTGCGCGGCGCTTTGCGATGCGCGAGCTTGGTCAGCGCCTGGCAGCCGATTGGCAGACGACCTACTCGTCGCTGCAGTCTTCACTGCGAACAAGCAGTGAGTATTCCCCGGACCCGCAGTCGGCCGGACGCCGCGCGCTGCGCAATCTCGCGCTCTCGTACCTGGCTGAGGGCGACGCTGAAGGCGTGCTAGATCTCGCGCGCGAACAACTGGTCGCGTCGACAAACATGACCGATGCGCAGGGTGCGCTCGCGGTAATCGTCAACAGTGCGTCGCCGCTGAAAGCGGAGGCCCTGATCCAGTTGGCGCGCGTATGGAGCGACCAACCGTTACTGATGAACAAGTGGTTCCAGCTGCAGGCGACCGCAGTTGCGCATCGCGGCGAGCCGCCGGTCGTCGAACGCGTGCGGTTGTTACAGCGTCATCCCGGCTTCTCTCTGTCCAACCCCAACAACGTGAACGCCTTGGTCCGATCGTTCTGCCTGCTAAATGATGCCGAGTTCCACCGCCGCGATGGCAGCGGCTATGCGTTCTGGGCCGATCAAGTCCTGGCGCTCGACAAGATCAATCCGACAATCGCTGCGCGCATCGCACGCGCATTGGATCGCTGGCGCAAGTTCACTGCCGATCGACAGGGCGCGATGCGCGCAGCGCTGGAAAAGGTTGCGGGGCAGCGCGGGCTTTCGCGCGACGTCTGCGAGATCGTCAACAAGTCGCTCGCGAATTAGCAGTGCCATGAAGCTGTCGCTGACGCATTACCTGATCCGCTGCGAGCGCGAGCACGGGATTCAATCGGACTTGCGTCTATTGCTTGAAACCGTCGCGCGCGCGTGTAAAACGATCAGTCATGCCGTCGCCAAAGGCGCATTGGGTAACGTGCTCGGCAGTGCCAACACGACCAATGTCCAAGGCGAGGCGCAGAAAAAACTTGACGTCCTGTCGAACGAAATTCTGTTCGAAGCGAGCTGTTGGGGTGGCCACCTTGCCGGCATGGCGTCCGAGGAAATGGACGCACCAATGGGGATTCCGCTCGCGTACCCGCGCGGCAAATATCTGCTGCTCTTCGACCCCCTGGACGGCTCGAGCAATATCGACGTCAATGTGTCGATCGGCACGATCTTCTCCGTGCTGCCCAGCCCGTCGAGCAGCGAAGACGCAGGCGAAGCGGCATTCCTGCAGCCGGGCGCACGGCAGGTATGCGCGGGGTACACCGTCTACGGCCCGCAGACGTTGCTGGTGTTGACAGTGGGGCACGGCGTGCAGGTATTCACGCTCGATCGCGACACGGGCTCTTTCCTGCTGACGCAATCGAACGTGCAGATCCCGGCGGATACGCGCGAATTTGCAATCAACATGTCGAACGTGCGGCATTGGGACCCGCCGGTCAAGCGCTATGTCGACGAGCTGTTGGCAGGCAAGACAGGACCGCGCGGTGCGGACTTCAACATGCGCTGGGTCGCTTCGATGGTCGCCGACGTACACCGGATCATGTCGCGTGGCGGCATCTTCATGTACCCGCGCGACGCGCGGGCTGGCTTTAACGCAGGCAGGCTGCGCCTTATGTACGAAGGCAATCCGATGGCGCTGCTGGTTGAGCAGGCAGGCGGTGCGGCCACCAACGGCCGGCAGCGCATCCTCGACATACAGCCTGAAAAGCTGCACGAGCGCGTGGCGGTGTTTCTCGGTTCGAAGGGCGAAGTCGAGCGGGTGACTAGCTACCACCGCGCGTGAAGTGGCGCGCGAAGTTGCGTGTAAGCGCGAAGTTTCTGTTCGGCGCATTCTTCATCGGCTCCGGACTGAATCACTTCATCAGCACCGATTTTTATCTCAGCATCATGCCGCCGTATTTGCCGTGGCACCTGCCGCTGGTGTATGCAAGCGGCATCGCCGAGGCCGCACTCGGCGCGCTGCTGCTGGTGCGCCGATGGTCGACGATCGCCGCGTGGGGCCTAATCGTGCTGCTGATCGCGGTGTTTCCTGCGAACGTGCACATGGCGCTCAATGCCACGCTGTATCCGCAGTTTTCGCCGATTCTGCTGTGGCTGCGGCTGCCGGTGCAGGCAGTGCTGGTGGCGTGGGCGTGGCTGTATACGCGCGGTAACGATTAGCAACAGATAGACATTGCGCGCGGGTCAACACGCCTGCGTCACCTGGCGTTGGGCAAGCTTCGTGACTTGCCGACCGCAGCTGCCATGAAATGTCTGATGCAAGCGATCATCGTCGCAGTGTCGTTGGCGTCGGCTGCCACCGGCGCGCAAACCACGTCAGTGCCGAACAACCCGGCGATCGACATGCCGGGTTTCTTGCGCGTTTCAATCGAAGCCGCGCGCGCCCGCGAAACTCGCAGAATCTCCGAAGAGGAATTCGTTCGCATGAGCCGCGAGCCGGGGACGATCGTTCTCGATGCGCGCAGCCGCGAAAGATTCGACGAGTTGCACATCAAAGGAGCCATCAACCTAAGCTTTCCCGACATCGCGGTCGACAGCCTGCACGCGGCGATCCCGGACAAAGCGACCCGCATCTTGATTTACTGCAACAACAACTTCCTCGGCAACGCCAGCGCGTTTGCGACCAAGCTTCCGGCGGCATCGCTCAATTTGTCGACTTACGTGGCGCTTTACACCTACGGCTATCGAAATATCTACGAGCTTGCACCCTTGGTCGATATCACGTCATCAAGGCTGCAATTCGTATCTTCGCAGCGCTAGCCAGGCATCAGCACTGTTGAACCGACCGTTTTGCGTGCGGCGAGATCTTCGTGCGCACGTGCGGCGTCGGCAAGCGCATAGCGCTGCTCGATGTCAACCTTGATCTTGCCCCGCTGCATCAAATCGAACAGCTCGGCGGACGATTCCTCGAGGCGCGCACGCGGCACGACGTGCGTGCCGAGTGTGGGCCGCGTGACGAACAGCGAGCCTTTAGCGGCCAGTATGCCGATGTTGACGCCCGTCACCGCGCCCGAAGCGTTCCCGAAGCTCACCATCAGCCCGCGCGGCTGCAGACAATCGAGCGAGCCCTCCCACGTTGTTTTCCCGACACCGTCGTAAACGACCGGGACCTTGGCTCCATTCGTCAACGCTGCGACGCGCTCGGCAAAATTCTCTTTTGAATAGTCGATCGTCTGCCACGCGCCGTTCTTCTTTGCGAGCGCCGCTTTTTCAGGCGAGCTGACGGTGCCGATCAACCGCACGCCGAGCGCGCGTGCCCACTGACATGCAATCAGCCCGACGCCGCCCGCAGCGGCGTGAAACAGAATCGTCTCGTTGCCCTGCAGCCGATACGTCTGCCGAAACAGATATTGAACCGTCAACCCCTTCAGCATCACTGCCGCGCCTTGCTCGAAACTGATCCCGTTCGGAAGCTTGACGACCGTGGCCGCCGGCATCGTGCGTGATTCGGCATAAGCGCCGATCGGCCCTTGCGGATATGCCACGCGATCGCCCTCTTTCAAACCTGTCACTTTGGCGCCGACCGCTTCGACCACACCGGCACCTTCGAATCCCAGGCCATGCGGCAACGTGTTCGCGTACAAGCCGGTGCGGTAATACACGTCGATGAAGTTAAGTCCAACCGCGCGTTGCCGGATTCGCACTTCGCCCGGCCCAGGGTCAGGCACGTCACCCTCCACCACTTCGATGACTTCAGGGCCGCCGTGCGAGCGAATCACGATCGAGTTCGACTTCATGTGGCTTCCTCCTTTGGTGCCGGAACCTTGCCGGCGCGCGTCAACACATAAATGCCAGTCAGCACGAGCGCAGTTCCTGCCACTTGCCAAATGGAAATGCGTTCGTCCAGGAAAAGATACGCCAGTGCGATCGTCGACACCGGGCCGACCATCGAAGCCATCGATGCGCGGCTGGCGCCGATGCGCTCTACTGCCAGCATGGTCGCAAACACCGGGAGCACTGTGCACAAGATCGCATTCAGCAACGATAGCCAGTACACCGCGGGCGCTTGTCGCAACGTGGAAACCGGATTCAAAACCGCGAACTGTACGAATACGGCAAAGCTCGACACGCACATCGCATAAGCGGTCAGGCGAATCGCTCCGAGACGCTGCACGAGCTCGCCCGAGACGATCAAATAAATCGCATAGCAAACCGCACCGGCGAACACGAATGCCGAGCCTAGAAGAACCTGCCCACCTTCCAGACTCACATCGTGCCAAAACACCAGCAAGATGCCGCCGTAGCAAAGCGCCAGTGCGCCCCACTCGTACCGGCCAAACCGTTTCCGCAGGAACAGTGCGGAGAGCACGACGACAAGCGTTGGGCTCAGATACAGAATCAGACGCTCGAGCGCCGCGGTAACGTATTGCAGGCCGAGAAAATCAAGATAGCTTGCCGCGTAGTAACCGAGCAGGCCAATGAAGATCAAGCGCGCATGATCGGTTTGCGACAGCGGCTGCGCGCCGCGCGACGACCAGATCAAGGCAGCGACAAAGAACGGCAGCGAAAAAGCCATCCGCAATGCGATCAGCGTTGTCGCATCCACGCCGTAGCGGTACGCGAGCTTGATAACGACTGCCTTGGCGGAAAACAGAACGCTGCCCCCGATGGCAAGTGCCAATCCGGCTGCAAACACACTTTGCTGATTTGGCTGCGGCTTTGACTGCACTTCGGATTGCACCGGACGATTCTACGGTTCGAGCCCAACGCGCTGCTGCTGGCGACCCAAAACCAGCATCTCGTGCACGCGATTGAATGCGCGAAGCGCCGCGTTGTTATTCTTCGCCGCGCTTGACCCGACAAGATGAAAATTGCTCAATCGCTTTGGCTATCGCTCGCCGTGCTCGCACTGATGGCATGCCGCTCGTCGACCGGCGAAGCCCCGCTTGCAGCATGTCGAATCGCTGGAGTCGAGCGCGAGGTTAAGTGTGGTGTCGTACGGATGCCCGAAGACCCAGATGCGCCGACCGGTCGCACGATCGACGTTCATTTCGCCGTCGTGCCTGCTGTCGCGCGCAATAAGCAGGCCGATCCGATATTCGTCTTTGCGGGCGGACCGGGGCAGGCGGCGACCAGGGTCGCGCGGCAAGTGATGCCGGTGCTTGCCGAGCTCAATGCGCGGCGCGATCTTGTATTCATCGATCAGCGTGGCACTGGCCGCTCCAACGCGCTTGCGTGCGAGGTCGACGAAGGCTCGTTGGCGTCGGCGCTCGAACCCGAACAGCAGCTTGCTCGCTTAGGTCCCTGTTTGAAGGCGCTGCGTGCGGATTTGCGGCAGTACGCCACATGGATCGCGGTGCGTGACTTCGAAGCAATACGTGCGCAACTAGGAGCCGAAAAAGTGAATCTGTGGGGCGCGTCATACGGAACGCGCGCAGCGCTTGAATACATACGGCAGTACCCCGAGCGTGTCCGAACTGCAGTGCTCGATGGCGTGGCTCCGCCCGACATGGCGCTGCCCGTGTCGTTTGCGCTCGATGCCGAAGCCGCGCTTAAAGCGCTCGCCGAAACGTGCACGCGGGACGAACGTTGTCAAACGCGTTATCCCGATTTCGATCAGCGCGTTTCGGCGCTGCTTAAGCGAGCAGAAAGCGGTATCGACATCCGCATTCCTCATCCGCTAACCGGTGCGACTGAATCGTTGCGCCTCGATCGCAAGATGCTGGCGTCGCTGCTGCGCGCACCGCTTTACGTGCCGCAGCTGTCGTCGGTGCTGCCGTATGCGCTGGGCGAAGCTGGCCAGGGCGATTTCACGGCGCTGGTGGCATTAAGCGCTGCGATCAGCGGCGGTATCGCCGAGAACTTCGCGGTGGGGATGCACTTCGCTGTGATTTGCGCGGAGGACGTGCCGCGCATGGAAGCCCGTACGGAAGGTCAAGCTGCGCAGGTCACCTCGACGCGCTTCGGCTCCGCATTTCCGGATCTGTACAGGCAAGCGTGCAAGCTCGTTGCTTCGCGCGCAGTGCCGCCCGAGTTTTACTCGGTACCACCGTCGAAAGTGCCGGTGTTGATTTTCTCCGGAGGGCGCGATCCCGCGACTCCGCCACGTCACGGCGAATCGATTGCAAAACGTCTCGGCAACGCGAAGCACGTCGTGGCGCCGAATCTCGGTCACGGCATCAGCGCGCAGGGTTGCGCGCCCATGCTGGTATCGCGCTTTGTGCGCGAAGCATCGTTTGAACGCATCGACGACGATTGTTTGGCACGCATCCCTTCACCGGGCTTTTTCGTTGCCATCGATCCCGCGGCGGCGCCGCGCACCAAGCCGTAATTCGCCAATCAGTGATTGAAGTCAATCATGTCGCCAAGTCGTTCGACGCCAAGGTCGACGGCAAGCGTGCACGCGTCATCGCAGTCGAAGACGTGTCATTCATCGCCGACGACGGTCGCATTACCGCGATGCTCGGGCCGAACGGCGCCGGCAAGACGACCACGCTGCGCATCATCGGCACGCTGGTGCGCGCTGACCGCGGGCAAGCGCGCGTAGGTGGCATCGACGTGCAATCGGACACGCGCGCCGTGCGCGCCCATCTGGGCGTACTGTCCGACGCACGTGGGCTGTACACACGTCTGACGGCACGCGAGAACGTCGAGTACTACGCGCAGTTGCGCAACGTGCCATCGAAGCTCGGCAGCGATCGCCTGGCGATGATGGCGGAGCTGCTCGACATGGGTTCGCTGCTGGATCGCCGTGTCGAGGGCTTCTCGACCGGCGAGCGGCTGAAAGTCGCGCTCGCGCGCGCTTTGATCCACGACCCGCACCATCTGATTCTCGATGAGCCAACAAACGGACTCGACGTGGTCTCGACGCGCGCTTTGCGGCGGCTGCTCGTGCACCCGCGCAACCAAGGGAAGTGCATCGTCATCTCATCGCACATCATGCAGGAGGTCGATCAACTGGCCGACGAAATTGTGATCGTCGCGCGCGGCCGCACGGTGGCGCACGGAACCGCACAACAGATTCGCGCGGAAGCGGGCACTGATTCGCTGGAAGACGCGTTCGTCAAGCTCGCGTATGAACCAGAAACGGCGACCGCTCAATGAGCACCGCATCGACGGTATTTCGCAAGGAACTGACCGATGCGCTGCGTGATCGCCGCACCTGGCTGATCGTTCTCGTGACATCGATCCTAGCGGGGCCGCTGACGTTGTTTCTGCTGTCGATCTTCATTGCGAGCGTCGAGGAAGGCGCTGCCAAGCGCGAAATTTACGTCGCTAACGCTGCCGCGGCGCCAACATTGATCAACTTTCTGCAGCGCGCGGGAGCGACGGTTAAGGATGCGCCCGAGGATTACGCGGTGCATATAAAGTCGGGGCGCTTGCAGAATGCAGTGATCATCGTCCCCGACAACTTCGAGTTGCGGCTCGCTGCCGGCGAGACGATCCGGCTGCCTGTCACGTTCGACGAAACCGCGACCCGCGCGCAGCCGGCAACGCGCTTGACTTTGAATGCAGTGCGCGGCTTCGCGCGTGAGTTGGGAACGCAGCGCCTGCTGGCGCGCGGAGTCAGCCCGCAGATCCTGGCTGCCGTCGAGGTCGAGGAGATCAACATTGCCAGCAGCCAGGCGCGCGGCGCTCAGCTGCTGTTTCTGATTCCATGGCTGGCGCTACTCGGTTCAGTGGCTGGCGCGATCAGCGTCGCGATCGACGTTACTGCCGGCGAGCGTGAGCGCGGCTCGCTCGAGCCGCTGCTGATGAATCCGGTCGCGGCCGGTGCTGTCGTGCTCGGAAAGTGGGCGGTCGTAGCGTTGTGTTCTGCAGCCGTCGTCATCCTGACCCTGATCGGCTTCAAAATGGCGATGCAATTCATACGCAGCGAAAACCTGTCGGCGCTGATGCAGTTTGGATTCAGCGAGTTCGCACTGTTCGTCGTAATGCTGCTGCCCTTTTCCGCCATGATCGCGTCGCTGAACATGCTGGCGGCCACCTACGGCCGCAGCCACAAAGAGGCACAAACCTACGCCACCTACCTCGCAATGCTGGTCAATTTCACGCCTATCGTTCCGCTGTTCATATCAATCCGCGACGCCGCATGGCAATTGTTCGTCCCCGCAATGGCTCAGCAAGCTGTAATGATGCGAGCGCTGCGTGGTGAAACCGTCAGTGCAATCGATATTCTCCTGCCTGGTGGAATGGCGATCGCAATTGCGGCGCTGGCCTTGCTTGCCCAGGGGCGATTGCTGCGCAACGAGCGAATCATCTTTTCGCGGTAGTTGTGCGGCGGCGGTCGGCGTAGATGTGCCGTGCGTTTCCGCGCGGGAAAGCCAACGCCGCCTCAGGTTGGCGCGCACGGTGACACCAAATGGCGCGGCGCGAAGGAGGCACACTGCTCACCTTTATTCGCGGCATCACGCCATGCTCGCAGTGCGATAATCGCCCCGCCGATGTCTGAGCCCTACACCGCAACCGTTCCGCTCGACCCGTTAGACGTTCCGGTTCCTGCGCCTCCAAAGACGATTGGCCGCTTCACGATCCTGAATGAGATTGGACGCGGCTCGTACGGTGTGGTTTACGCCGCGCACGATCCCGTTTTAGCGCGCGAAGTCGCGATCAAGATCATCCCGCTGGCGCGCGAGGATCAGTTCCGCACCCAGATCGAAGCAAGCTTTCTGCACGAGGCGAAGTCTGCCGGTGGCATGAGTCATCCGAGCATCGTCACTATCTACGACGCCGGCAAGACTGATTCGTTTGCGTACATCGCGATGGAGCGGCTGCACGGCCAGGATCTGCACGAGTATCTAGCAAGCGGCAACCGCATGAGTCCGCGCCAGTCCGCGGCAATGATGATGCGCGTCGCAGATGCTATCCATTACGCCAACAAGCGCGGGCTGGTTCATCGCGACATCAAGCCGAGCAACATTTTTCTGTCGCGCGATCTGAAGCCCAAGCTGCTCGACTTCGGCACCGCGCTGGCACCTGCTCCTGAAACCAAGCTGCGTGGCACGCGTCAACTGGTCGGCACACCGAACTACATGTCGCCCGAGCAGGCGGACGGCGGAACGCTCGATGCGCGCAGCGACATTTTTTCGCTCGGAACCATTTTGTACGAGCTTCTGTGCGGCCGACGCGCGTTCGACGGCCGCACCGTCGATGAGACTTTGGACCAGGTGCTCTCGGCCAATCCAAAGGCAGTCGATCGTGTCCGTCCGGAGACTCCGCCTGCTCTGGTCGAGATCGTGCGCAAAGCGATGGCCAAGGAGCCGGCGGCGCGTTATCAAAAAGCCGCAGAACTGCGTAATGCGCTGGCCGATTTCGTCGACGGATCGCGTGCACCCGCCGCCGACACCGCGGTTGCTACGCGCGCGATTGAAGCACGCGTAACCACTGCTGCTGCGCGCAAACGCGCGTTGAGTGGACGCGCGATGGTGGCGATCGTGACGGGTGCGGTAGCGATCATCGTGCTGGTGGCGGCGTTGCGTCGCGAACAACCACCGCCGACGCGCGTCGAACCCGTCGCGCCGGTCGTTTCCGTGCAGCCCGTCACTGCGCCGCCAGTAGAGCTTCCGCCTGCGCCATCAACAGAAACCATTGCTGCCGAAGCAGCAGCGCTTGAAAAGCAGGCCGCCGACGCAAGGGCAGCAGCGGCAGCGCGCCGCAAAATCGAGCCACCCCCCGCACCGGTGGCACCGCCGCGCGACGGCACGGTGACACTGGCGGTCTCGCCGTGGGGTGAGATTAGCGTCGACGGTGTTGAGCGCGGTGTGTCGCCGCCTCTGACGCAGCTGACATTGGCGCCGGGTGTGCATACCATCGAGATTCGCAACGGCTCTGGGGCGCCGTTTGTCGCACGCGTGGAAGTCAAATCGGGCGAGACGCTCGCCTTGCAGCATCGCTTTTAATTGCGCGCTTCTTGTGTACGCGATTGCTTCGCAATCGCACGTGCACTCGTCGCGACCGGCGACATGCCGGGGGCATGTCGCCGGACATCGGCGGTGCAGCCGCCGGTGGTCCCGCGAGCTTGCTCACAGGATTGGCGGTTCGCGTTAGACGAACCGCGAACAATAGTTAGCGGGCCACCCTCCGGGCGGCTGCGCGGGTGGCCCGAGGCAACAGCAGCAAAAGCGCCTATCCGGCTCCTGCGGTGGCTTAATTCGCTGTTTCCCGCCGATTGTGATGTGCCGTGACATCGGCTAGCCTGACACCGATGCCCCAGGCGTTGACACAAAATTTGAAGCTGATCGGGCGCTATTCGATCCTGCGAGAGCTGCGCCGCGATCGGCATACGGTGGCCTATCTCGCGATGGATCCGGTGCTTAATCGCGAGCTGGTCTTGAAAGCCGTGCAGTTGCAGCCGCGGCGCGGTGAAGAGTCAGCGGGCCATGAGCGCATCGAGCAGGCATTCATGCGGCAGGCGCAGGCTGCGGGGCGCTTGCACCATCCGCACATCGTGACGGTGTTCGACGCCGGCCGCGTGCACAACATCGGTTTCTTGGCACTTGAGCGCGTCGGCGGCAAGCTGCTCGACGAAGCGATGCACGACGGGTTTCGGCCCGGTGTGCTGCAGGCAGCCGACATTGCAGCCCGCGTGGCCGACGCGGTCGAGCACGCGCACTCGCGCGGCGTGCCGCACGGACATCTGGCGCCGTCGCGCATTTATCTGCAGGAGCCCGAGAAAATACCGAAGGTGATGGGCTTTGGCGGCTGGATCGACAGCGGAGCGACGGGCGACTTCGAGCTCGCCGGGACGCAGTCGATGCTGCCGTACTTTCAGAATGAGCTCGGTCCCGAAGCGCGCCGCAAAGACATTCGCGCGCTCGGTGCGCTGCTGTTCTTGTTGCTGACGGGCACGCGGCCGGACCTGAATGCGCTGCGCACGCGCAAAGGCGGTGAGAGCCCGATCATTCAGATTCGTCCTGCCGCACCACTCGCGCTGGCCGAGATCGCCGAGAGTGCGCTTGAGCTGCACGGCGCGCGGCCATTCGGCACAGCAGCCCAATTTCGCAATGCGCTGACGACATTTTTGTGGGGCAACCGTGGCAATCAACCGTCGAGCGCGGTGACGATCACCGGCATGCCGGCGCGTGTCGAGATCGTGCCGACGGCGCAGCATCGTGTTGCCACCGTTGGCATGCAATCGTCGGTGCGGGTCGCTAAGCCGCCGGCGCGTGCCGGAAACCATATGGCACTCGCTGCAGCGGCCGGTGCGATCGCTCTGATTGCCGCGTTCGGCACGGCTTGGCGCGACACCGGACGCCAAGCCGCGCTATCCCCCATGGCCAACGCGTTGACTTCGAATCCAGACTCACAGGCGCAATCGGAAGGACCCGTATCGGCGAACGGAAACTCGCATTCCCCGCCGGAAACCGGGCGAACAGAAGCACAACCGGCAACCCCCCGCGGCAGCATGTTTCGCCCTGCGAAGACTGCGGCCGCGCCCGAAAAGGGCCTGGTGGTTTTTGCCGTTGCTCCGTGGGGCGAGGTATTTGTAAACGGCGCGAGTAAAGGGACGACACCTCCACTGGCACAGCTGCAGCTGCCGACCGGACGTCACACCATCGAATTACGCAACGGGCAGCGGCAGCCTTATGTCGCTCAGGTCGACGTCGAGGCGGGCCGTTCGCTGCGGATCAGCCACTTGTTTCAATGAGTCGCTCGCGCAACCATTTTTGCTTCAGCGCAATAATGCTCGCCACGTTCTCGGCCGGCGGATGCGCGCTGCTGGAACCGCCACGTGCTCCGCCGCAACTGCCTGCTCCCACGATCAGCATCGCTCGCCTTTACGATCAGCCCGCAGAGCGCGCGTTCATCAATGGCATGCGCTTTTACGAAGATGGCCAGTATGACCGCGCCGAAGTGATGTTCAAGCGCGCGCTCGCGGAGGGGATGCGCGATCGCAACGATGTTGCAGCGGCCCACAAGCATCTGGCGTTCATTGCATGTGCGTACAGCCGCCCCGCCGAATGCGAGTCAGCATTCCGGGCCGCATTCACTGCCGATCCCGGCTTCAAATTGACGGATGCCGAAGTCGGCCATCCGCTGTGGGGCCCGGTCTACAAGCGAGTGGCAGCGGAGCAAGTGAAAGCCGCGAAGAAGTCGTGATCGCGATGCGGCAAACGGAGTGTTGTCTCCCCTGCCTTTGTAAATGCGGGCGCGCGCGGCCGCCCGAAGGGCGCGCATCAAACTAATCACGACGAGTGCACGTGCGACCGCAGGTCGCGTACACGAGGAGTGCTTCTAGAACCCTATCCGCGTTTTTTTCGCAGCACGCTCTTCGGTAATGTCGTCCGGCAGCACTTCGTTGCGCCCGGCGAGCTTGGCCGTGCCGAATGCGGCCAGCAACACGCGCCGCATCTCGCGGGGTTTCAGCCGAGCGAGGCGGTCCAGGCTCTCGTCCGAGAGCTCCTCGGGAAAGGTTCGACCCCAGGCATGCTCGCTGCGCAGCTCGTCGTAAATGCAGCGCGCGATGCGCCGCGAGCCTTCATGGTCGGGCGGATCGATCGCATACACATTCATCCGGTTCAGGATGGGTGACGGAATCGACTGCGCATCGTTCGCGGTGGCAATCCACACGACGTCGGACGCGTCGATCGGCACTTCGACGAATTCGTCAACGAATTCAGTAGCGGTGTCATGCTCCAGCAGGGTGTACAGGCTGCCGAGCGGATCATATTGCGTGTCGCTGCCGGCCTTGTCGATTTCATCGACGACGATCACCGGGTTGGCGTAGTCGCCGTTGACCAGCGCATCGAACACTTTGCCGGGTTTTGCATTCTTCCATTGCGCCGAGGCGCCGGAAAGGATCCAGCCGGCGGTCAACGAGCTCATGCCGATGAAGTTGTATCCGGTCCCAAGCAATTTTGCGACACGGCGCGCGAAGTGCGTCTTACCGATTCCGGGCTCGCCGAGCAGCAATATGGGCTCGAGCTCGAGCGGGTCGTCGGAGGACAAACACAGCGCCAGTTGTTTTCGAATATCCTGCAGCGGCGCTTCGAAATTCGGCAACTCGTTGATAAGCGCATCGATGTCGGGCAGTGCGGCCGGCTTGGTAACAAAGCGCTGGCCGCCACTGCGAATCATCTTTACGTAAGTCGCGCGCAACGCCTCGCTCGCACTCGCGCCCAGTTCCTGCAGGCCAGTTAACGCGTCCTCGACGCGTAACACCTGGTAGACGTCCTTGAACCCCGCAATCGCGATGGGTGACGGAATCACCGCAGGCACGTTCATACAGACCTCCGTTCACGCTGCATTCAAATCAACGCGGAAGCACGTCAACGGTATACATGTAAAACCCTGCCCGCTAGAAGCCGAAAAGACTACTAAAGCACAAATGCAACAAAGCACTCGCGCTGTGTGAGTGCTAAACGACGTACGAAAGTGCGCTAATTCGCCGGCGACGATCGGAACGCGTACGCCTTGCCGTTGATGAACAGATACTCGGCACGCAGCACGCGCTTGTCATCGGCCAAGCTGTAGCCAATTACTTCGATACGGTCGCCGACTTTTAGTGGCTGCGACAAACCCCACGCTTGCATGCGCGACAGAGGTGCGAACTCGACTTCCCAGACGCCAGCGGCATTTGCGGGCACTTGCACCTTCTTAAGGATGCCGGCCGCATCGACTGACTGCTGCTGTGCCGGAACAGTGCGGGTCGCCATTCCTTCCGGCAGCGGGGTCGCATCAACGCGCAACATAACTTCTGTATGTGGGTTCTGCCAGCGCACTTGTGTCAGCGTGCCACTCAGATACAGCGGCTTGTCCTGATCGAAGCTTGACCAGCCGTGGTGCGCGAGGACCGGAGATGCGAGCAAAGTACCGATCGCCAGGTGAACAAAGTAACGACGCTTCATTGAGATCTCCTCAAACATATGCAATCAATCGGCCGCAGGCAATCACGCCCACCCATAGCATGATCGAGAGCAAAGACTGCGCCTTTGCAACGCCATCATGCAACACGAGGCTGTCGCGTCGATGAAACCACCAGGCGTTCACTCCGGCCAGCATAATCAAGGCGACTTTGATCTGGAACGCGGTGTTCAGCACGAGCTCGCTGGCGTTCGATATCAACATCAGTAAACCCGCCGTCGCGGCAATCGAAAACGCCGTGAGTGCCACCGGCACCGCAAGTCTCGCCAGCGGTGACAGCGGAATCGTCGGCACCGCACCGAAGACACGCAACTCGAGCACCAATAAGGAGCCAAACACGACTGCAAACGATGCAATATGAATCGTTTCGAGCGCGGGATACGCCCACAGCGAACGGCGGATCGCGTCAGAGAGCGGCCAAGCTTCGATCGCGGTGAGCGCAGTACCAAAGGAGGACATGGGCTGTCCGCTCCTGCGGACCTAGCGTCGGCGTCGCGTCCCGCCGAGTATTGATCCCAACACGCCGCGCGTAATTTCACGCGCGATCGACGAACCGACCGATCGTGCGGCGCTCTTGCTCATGGCCTCGACCATTCCTTCGCGCCGGCCGCCGCGCGGACCGGTCGAGCCGAACAGGATGTCTCCGATCCCGCCCATCATGCCGCCGCCCGCCGGGGCCGGGGCGCCGGGTTTGCCGCGCTCAACTGCGGGTGCCGCCGCACTTTCGGCGCGCGCCTTCAACATCTCGAATGCAGAGTCGCGATCGACGGTTTTCTCGTACGTGCCGGCAACGATCGAATTTTTAACCAACTCCCTACGTTGCTCCGGCGTGATCGGACCGAGCTGTGAGCCCGGCGGCAGCACCCACGCGCGCTCGGTAATGCCGGGCGTGCCCTTCGCATCGAGAAAGCTGACCAGCGCTTCGCCGACGGCGAGCTCCAGAATCGCCTTGGTCGCGTCGATCTTCGGATTGGCACGCATCGTCTCGGCTACAGACTTCACCGCCTTCTGATCACGCGGCGTGAATGCTCGCAGCGCGTGCTGCACGCGGTTGCCGAGCTGGGCGAGCACTTTGTCGGGAATGTCGAGTGGGTTTTGCGTGACGAAGAACACACCGACACCCTTGGAGCGGATTAACCGCACCACCTGCTCGACCTTTTCAAGCAACGCACCAGGCGCATCGTTGAACAGCAAGTGCGCTTCATCGAAGAAGAACACCAGCTTCGGTTTTTCGCGGTCGCCGACCTCCGGCAGATTTTCAAACAGCTCGGCCAGCAGCCACAGCAGAAAGCTGGCGTACAGCCGCGGATTGTTCATCATCTTGTCAGCCGCAAGGACATTGACAACGCCCTTGCCGTCGCTCGTCTGCATCAAGTCGGCGATATCGAGCATTGGCTCGCCGAAAAACCGCTCGCCACCCTGCTCCTCGAGCTGCAGCAGGCCACGCTGAATCGCGCCGATCGATGCCGACGACACGTTGCCATACTGCGTCTTGAATTGCGCTGCGTTGTCGCCAACGTATTGCAAGATCGCGCGCAGGTCCTTCAGGTCGAGCAAAAGCAGGCCGTTATCGTCGGCGACTTTGAACACCAGCGACAACACGCCTTCCTGCGTTTCATTCAGCGCCAGCAAACGCGAAAACAGAAGCGGCCCCATATCCGACACCGTCGCGCGCACCGGATGCCCCTGCTCGCCCCAGATGTCCCACAGCGTGACCGGACATGATTGCCACTTCGGTTCCGGCAATGAGCGTTCGGCAAGCCGCGCCTTCATCTTGTCGTCGGGCTTGCCCGCTGCTGCGATGCCTGAAAAATCGCCTTTGATGTCGGCCATGAACACCGGAACGCCGATGTTCGAAAAGCTTTCGGCCATCCTCTGCATCGTCACCGTCTTGCCGGTGCCTGTTGCACCGGTGACGCAGCCATGTCGATTCGACAGCGCCGGCAACAAGGCCAGCTCATTCTTTCCGGACATCGCAATTACTAGCGGTTCAGCCATCGACGCCTCGCGTAAAGTCAGCGCGACGATGGTAACGGATCAGCAATCAATGATCACCGAGCACTTGCCTTGTTACACTCGCGCCCCCTCCCGAAACCGCATATCTCATGGCCGGCCATTCCAAGTGGGCCAACATTCAGCATCGCAAGAACCGCCAGGATGCCAAGCGCGGTTCGCTCTGGACCAAGATCATTCGTGAAGTCACGGTGGCCGCCCGTGACGGCGGCGCCGATCCGGGAATGAATCCACGTCTGCGCCTTGCGCTAGAAAAGGCGCGGCTTGGCAATGTTCCGAAAGACAAGCTTACCGGCGCGATTCAACGCGGCGCCGGCAAACTTGAAGGCGTGACATACGAAGAAATCCGTTACGAAGGCTACGGCATTGGCGGTGCCGCGCTGATGATCGACGCGATGACCGATAACCGAGTGCGCACCGTCGCGGAGGTGCGGCATGCATTGTCAAAGCACGGCGGCAACCTTGGCACCGACGGATCGGTGGCGTTCAACTTCAAGCACTGCGGGCAGTTGCTATTTGCGCCGGGCACGTCGGAAGAGAAAGTGATGGATGTCGCACTCGAGGCCGGCGCTGAAGACGTGATCGCCAATGATGACGGCACGGTCGAAGTGATCTCTGCGCCGGGCGACTTCGAAAGAGTTCGCACCGCACTTGATCAGGCGGGGCTCAAACCTGAGCTCGCCGAAGTGACGATGAAACCGCTTGCAGAAACCGTATTGTCCGGCGATGACGCCGAGAAAATGCAGAAGCTGCTCGACATCCTAGAAGACATCGACGATGTGCAGCAGGTTTATACGACTGCCGCGATCGTGCAATGAAACTGCTGGTGATCGGCGGCGGCGGCCGCGAACACGCGCTCGCCTGGAAGCTGGCACGCTCGGCGCGTGTACAGAACATTTTCGTTGCTCCTGGTAATGGCGGCACAGCACGCGACAAGCGTTTTCGGAACGTGCCGTACGAAAGCGATGGAGCACTAGCCGACTTTGCGCAGCGTGAAGGCGTCGCGTTCACTGTGGTCGGGCCCGAAGCTCCGCTCGCTTTGGGCGTCGTCGACGTATTTCGTTCGCGTGGGCTGCGGATCTTCGGTCCAACACGGGCGGCGGCGCAGCTGGAGAGCTCGAAATACTTTGCCAAGGCATTCATGCAGCGCCATCGCATTCCGACCGCGCAGTATCAAAGCTTCACCGATGCCGCACTCGCGCGCGCCTACGTACGCGAGCGCGGCGCGCCGATTGTCGTCAAAGCTGACGGCCTGGCTGCCGGTAAGGGCGTCGTCGTTGCGATGACGCTTGATGAGGCGAACGCCGCGATAGATTCGATGCTGATCGACGGCGCGGGCACCAGCGGCGCACGCCTGGTGATCGAAGAATTTCTAAGCGGCGAAGAGGCGAGCTTCATAGTCATGGCGGACGGCAAAAACGTCCTTGCACTTGCCACCAGCCAAGATCACAAGCGGTTGCTGGATGATGATCGTGGACCAAACACCGGCGGCATGGGCGCGTATTCACCAGCGCCGATCGTGACGCCGACCCTGCATGCCAAGGTGCTGCGGGAGATCATCATGCCTGCGATCAACGGCATGGCTTCCGAAGGAAACCCTTTCACCGGCTTTCTCTATGCGGGATTGATGATTGATCCGCAGGGCGAGGTAAAGACCGTTGAATTCAACAGCCGCCTGGGCGATCCGGAAGCCGAGCCCATCATGCTTCGATTGAAATCGAGCCTGGCACAGCTGATAGAGGCTGCAATCGAGGGTCGCCTCGATCAGGTCGAAGCCAAGTGGGATCGGCGTACCGCACTCGGCGTTGTAATCGCTGCCGCCGGTTACCCTGCCCAGCCGCGTAACGGTGACGCAATAACGCGTTTACCCAATGATGATGACGACTGCGTCATATTTCACGCCGGTACTGCATTTGAGGGTGATCAACTTGTGACCCGAGGCGGGCGCGTGCTATGCGTAACGGCGTTAGGCGAAACGGTCCGCGCGGCGCAAAAGCGAGCGTACGAAGCTGTCGACGAAGTTTCGTTCGACGGGATGCAGTTTCGTCGCGACATCGGGCATCGTGCCCTCGGTGGACGCATCGAGAACAAACGTTAGGATTGTCGATGGCCGACACGCCTTATACCGTTGAGCAACACATTGCGCTGAAGCGTGTATCAGCGATCGCTCCATCCCCTGATGGCACGTGGCTCGCTGTTGCGGTTCAGCGGCTGGATCGCGACGGCGTCAAGTACGTATCGGATATTTGGAAAGTCCCCACCGACGGCAGTGACGCGACGCAGTTGACGCGCGGCGATTGCAAGGATGCAGCGCCGTGCTTTCGCCGTGACGGCGCGCTCGCGTTCCTGTCGAATCGGCAGCCGAATGAAGTCAAGGCAGACGACGACGCCGACAAGCGCATGCAGGTGTGGCTGTTGCCGTCCGGTGGCGGGGAAGCACAGCAGTTGACCGACGAACCGCTGGGCGTCGACGAATTCAAGTTTGCGAAGAAAGCCGATCGCCTGATCGTGCTGGCAGCGGTGCTCGTCGGCGTCGAGCACGACAAGCAACGCGAAACTGCGAAGGACCGCGAAAAAAAAGGCTCGAGTGCGCGTCACTTTCGCAGCCAGCCGGTGCGCCACTGGGATCACTGGTTGCACGAGAACGAGAACATGGCGAATACGCACGTGATTGCGTATTCGCTTGACGAAAAAACCCGGACCGATCTGACGCCCGACGCGAAGCGAGAGATGTCGGTCGAGCCAGCGTTCGATGTTTCACCCGATGGAACTCAAGTCGCGGTTATCTGGCAAAGCACCGGAGAAGACCGCGAAATCGACACCGCAATCGCGCTGATCGACGTCGAGTCGAAGAAGATGCGCATCGTTGGCGCTGCGACCAACACCAACACCGAATCGCCGCTGTATGCACCCGACGCCAAGATGCTCGCAGTCATTCGCGCCACACGTTCGCCGACAATCGTGGTGCGTCCGACGCTGACGTTGATTGATGCAGCTACAGGTTCGATGCGCGAAGTCGCCAAAGAATTCGACGCGTGGCCGCACATTGGTGATTGGTCGGCAGACGGCAAGCACTTGATCGTCGGCGCCGATGTTGCGGGCCATGTGCCGGTACTCACGATCGATGTCGCCAGTGGCAAGGTCGAGCGCATCACCGCCACGCGTGAAGGCGGTGCGCACAGCGATTTGCGCTTTCTGCCAGACGGCCGCATCGCAGGTATTCGATCGACGTTTCTCGAACCGCCCGAAGCATTCACCGTCGCGGCGGAACCGGGTTCGCCGCCGCAAACCCTCGCGCGCCTTTCGGGGTTCGCGTATCCCGACTGGGCCGAGGTCGAAAATCTCACTGCAAAATCCACTGACGGCGCCGACGTGCAGTACTTCTTAATGAAGCCGAGGAACGCTCCAGGGCGGCGGCCGACATTGGTGTGGATTCATGGTGGCCCGATCGGCATGACCGCCGATGCCTGGCACTGGCGCTGGAACCCGCTTCTTGCAGTGGCGCAGGGTTACGCAGTGGCGCAGCCCAACCCGCGCGGTTCAACCGGCTTTGGCCAAGCCTTCGTGCAAGGCATCTGGGGCAACGTCTGGGGCGACCAGTGCTACAAGGATTTGGTGGCAGTCACCGATGCCGTCGCTGCGCGCTCCGATGTTGATGCGGACCGCATGATGGCGATGGGCGGAAGCTTCGGCGGCTACATGACCAACTGGATTGGCACGCAGACACAGCGCTTCAAATGCTTGATCACGCACGCGTGCGTGACGACGATGGCGCAATTTACAGGCACGACCGACCACCCGGCGTGGTGGTACCTGGAAATGGGCGGCGAGGATCCGTACGCGGACCCGGCCGCATACGACCGCTACGCGCCCATCCGACACATCAAGCAGTGGAAGACGCCCGCACTGATCATTCATGGCGAAAAAGACTATCGCTGCCCCATCAGCGAAGGGCTGAATCTGTTTGAAGCGCTTCAATACCACGGCGTTCCGTCCGAGTTGCTGGTGTTTCCTGACGAGAACCACTGGATCCTGAAGCCGCGCAACATCGTCGCGTGGTACGACGCGGTGCTGAGCTTCATCAAGCGCCATCTTTCGTGACCAGCGAATTTATCGATAGTCAAAGCGTTCGCGAGTATCTGCTCGGTCTGCAGCAACGCATCGTCGATACGTTCGAGCGCCTCGACGGCAAACCATTCGGCCACGATTCATGGGAGAAATCTGCCGACGCGCAGTTGGGCGGAGGTGGACTGACGCGGATCATCGAAAACGGCAATCTTCTCGAGCGCGGCGGGGTTGGCTTCTCGCATGTCGTCGGCAGTGCGTTGCCGCCGTCTGCGAGTGCGCTGAGGCCTGAGCTGGCTGGACGGCACTTCGAAGCGCTCGGTGTCTCCCTCGTATTTCACCCACGTAACCCGCACGTGCCGACGGTGCACATGAACGTACGATTCTTCATCGCGAAGGCGAAGAGTCAAGCGGACATTTTTTGGTTTGGCGGCGGCATGGATCTGACGCCGTATTACGGGTACGAAGAAGACGCGCGACACTTTCACGCGACGTGCAAGCGCGCACTCGAGCCGTTCGGTGCCGATAAGTATTCCCGCTTCAAGAAGTGGTGCGACGATTACTTCTATCTGAAACATCGCGACGAGTCGCGCGGCATCGGTGGGGTGTTCTTCGACGATTTCCACGAACCAGGTTTCGCGCAAAGCTTCGCCATGCAGCGCGCCGTCGGCGACGCGTTTCTCGATGCGTACATGCCGATCGTCGAGCGCCGGCGCGATCTAACGTACGGCGAACGCGAGCGCGAGTTTCAGGCGTACCGGCGCGGGCGCTATGTCGAGTTCAACCTCGTGTTCGACCGCGGCACGTTGTTCGGGCTGCAATCAGGGGGTCGTACCGAATCAATCCTGATGTCTTTGCCTCCGGTAGTGCACTGGAAATACGACTGGCGGCCTCAGCCCGGCACGCCAGAAGCGCGTCTGTATTCGGATTTTCTGCGCCCGCGCGAATGGGCGTAGCGCCAACAGTCGGCGCCGCGATCGGATTGCTGGGCGGCACTTTCGATCCGATACATCGTGGTCATCTGCAATTGGCGCGCGATGCGCTTCAGCAGTTGGCACTCGCAGAAGTCCGCTTCATTCCTGCAGGCCAGCCGTGGCAAAAGGGGCCGATGACCGCCGGCGAGCATCGAGCGCGAATGGTTCAGCTCGCGATCGCAGACCAACGACGTTTCGCACTCGACATGCACGAGATCGAGCGTGGCGGCGCGACATATACGATCGACACGCTGCGCGCGCTGCGCGCGCAGCTGCCCGATCGCCCGCTCGTACTAATCATGGGTTGGGATCAGTTCGCACGTTTGGACACGTGGCACCGCTGGAAGGAGCTCGTTGACGCCGCACATATCGCCGTAGCGCAGCGCGCCGGGAGCGCACTGCGGCAAAGTCACGCTTTGCAGACGATCGTAGACACGCGCCGAGGCGACGCTGCGTCGCTGGCTTCGCGCATCGCCGGCTCGATCGTCGATTTCGAGATGACGCCAGTTGACGTTTCCGCTACCGAGGTTCGGCGTTTGCGTCGCCAACCGGCGTCCGCCGAAACGGCGCAGCGGCTGTCCGCGATGGTCCCTGCCGCCGTGCTCGACTATATTGAATCGCATAACCTGTATCGGGACTAATTTGGATATTCGCAAACTGCAGCGCCTAGTTGTCGACGCTCTTGAAGACGTCAAGGCCCAGAACATCGAGGTGTTCAATACCGTCGGGCTGTCGGACATGTTCGAGCGCGTCGTTATCGCCAGCGGGACGTCGAACCGCCAGACCCGCGCGCTCGCATCCTCGGTCGTCGAAAAGGTCAAGGAAGCCGGTGGCGACATCGTCAGCGTTGAGGGTGCAGACGCCGGCGAATGGGTACTGGTCGACTGCAACGACGTGATTGTGCACATCATGCAACCGGCCTATCGCGCGTATTACAACCTCGAAGAAATATGGGGTGGCAAGGCGGTTCGACTCAAGTCTGCCGCCGTCGCGACGAAAAAGTCTTCAGGTAGAGCGAAAAGAGCAGGACCAGCCCGTTAGCGCAATGCGAATCACGGTCGTTGCGGTGGGTCAGCGGCAGCCGGCCTGGGCCGATGCAGCGGTCAATGAGTACTTCTCGCGCCTGCCCCCCGAGTTCAAAGTGGAGTCGAAACTAGTGAAAGCCGAGCCCCGCAGCGGCAATG
>DATLOA010000156.1:0-3899 GCA_035536515.1 Burkholderiaceae bacterium
TGCGCGCCCATGTTTTCAAACTTGTCCTTGAGCTCGATTTCCTTGGCCACTGACACACCGTCTTTGGTAACGGTCGGCGCACCGAAGCTGCGCTCTAGGACTACGTTACGGCCTTTGGGACCCAACGTGACTTTCACTGCATTGGCGAGAACGTTTACGCCGCGCACCATACGGTGACGCGCGTCATCGCCAAAAAATACCTGCTTGCTTGTCATTTGATACTCCAGATTCGTTCAGGGGCGTCGGTCCGCTGCGCGGCCCGACAACGGGTTCATTGGGGTTGATCGTTGAGCTAGGCAATGACGCCCATTAAATCTTCCTCACGCATCACCAGCAACTCGTCGCCCTCGACCTTGACGGTCTGGCCCGAATACTTGCCGAACAGCACGCGGTCGCCGACTTTAACGTCCAGCGTGTTGACCTTGCCGTTGTCGTCGCGCTTACCAGGGCCAACGGCGACGATCTCGCCTTGATCAGGTTTTTCGGCGGCGTTATCGGGGATAACGATGCCCGAAGCGGTTTTCCGCTCGTTGTCCAGGCGTTTGACGATCACTCGATCGTGCAAAGGACGGATCTTCATGTGTTCTCCAGGTTGATTAAAATCTCTCGAATATCGAGATGCCTAAAAGCGAAGCCGCAGATGATGCCACTTATTAGCACTCTCTGCCCGCGAGTGCTAATTGTAGTGGCATCTCGCCTGTCTTCAAGACCCGCCGTTTACGTGTCAAATGGGCACACCCGTCGCGTGGAAGTGACCACTAACATTGGATGTGAGAGTGTGCGATCAGAGTTTTCGTAGCCCACCAGCGTCCCATCGATACGCAAATGCGCTACACGGTTGGGGCAACAAGATGCCGAAGATAAGCAGATAACTGGAATGGGGTATTAAGTGGCCATCGATCTTCCGCTTCGCCTTCCGCAACACTGGCTGGGCTCCTCTGCGCCCAAAGGCAAGGGCCCAAATAATTCGCTGCGCGCGTTTGTTAACAGCGTGATGAGCTACACCAAGATGGATGTGCCCACGGTCGAGCTGTTCGAAACGGCGGTTACGTTCGACGAAAAGCACAGGGATCCGTTGTCGGCGCACCAGTGTCTGTCTAAGACTTTCGGCAAGAAGGCCGGGGTCAGCTTCGTGTTCCGCGCGGACACTACAAGTGCCGGCCGCTACTGGGTGTATTCCGGTGATCCGTGGCTGGAGCCGCCGGCCGAGGCGATCAGCGCGCTCGCTCCGAAGAGGATCGTGTTACAACTCTGTGAAGGACTTCCGTACCGGTTTGGGTTGGAAGCGTGCGTTGGCCGCGAGAAGCTGGTAGCCGGCGAAAAAGAGGTCGAGCCTTTTCGTACGCCGCAGGAGGTGGAGGCGTGGGTCAAGGCGATGGGGCCCAAGTTCGGCTTCAAGCCCGACTTTTTCAACGTCGCCATTAAGGAGTTGCAGTTTCCGTATGGCGATCGCACTATCAAGTTGCCCTATGCATCGATCGAAGGCGTATTGCAAATCAACGATGCGGAGCTGATGAAGAGGACGCTACTGCGCGGCATCGGTTCGTATCGCAGAGTCGGACTCGGATTGCTGCAGCTATCGAACTAATCGCAACCGCATTCAGATCACGGCGCTTCGGCGCCGTTTTTGTTTCGCTGGGCCCACTAGACTCGCGACCCATGAATTTCATGAACGAGATGAAGTTACGTATCGCTTGCCGCTGCACGCTTACGGTGCTGCTGGTCGCGTCGAGCCTGGCTAACGCACAGCCTGCGCCTAACGCAGGCCTGCCGGACGCTGTTGCTGCCGCTCTAAAGTTGGCCAACGTTCCGTCTTTGGCGATCGGGATCGTTGTAACTCCACTGGCAGGTCCGGGCCTGGCGCTGGCGGTGAATGAAAGCCAGCCGATGAATCCGGCGTCGACGATGAAGCTCGTGACTACGCTGGCGGGTCTTGAGCTGCTCGGCCCGCAGTATCAATGGCGCACCGATCTGATGTCTGCGGCGCCGGTGAAAAACGGCGTGCTCGAAGGTGATTTATGGCTCCGCGGCAGTGGCGATCCCCAATTGGTGATCGAAGATCTGTGGCTGCTAGTGCAGCGGTTGCGCGGCGTCGGCGTGCGCGAAATCCGCGGCAACCTAATGCTCGATCGGAGCGCGTTCGAAGCCGCTCAGCATGACCCCGGCGCTTTCGACGGTGAAGCGACGCGGCCGTATAACGCCGGGCCCGACGCGCTGCTGCTCAATTACAAAGCCGTCAGCTTTCACTTCATCGCTGATCCGGACAATAAACAAGCGCGCGTCTACGCACTGCCGGCGCTGGCGGGTCTCGTCACGCCGACGACTGTGCGCAGCTCCGAGGGAGCGTGCAACGACTGGCGCGCGCGGCTTGGCGGGGACTTCACCGATCCGCTGCGCCCGACTTTCCGCGGTTCGTATCCGCTGTCGTGCGGCGACAAGGTGTGGCACGTCAGCATGCTCGACACGGGCCTTTATGCGGAAGCGATATTTCGTCCGCTGTGGGAATCGAGTGGGGGAATATGGCGCGGCCGCGTGCGCGATGGCTTGATGCCGCCCGAGGCCAGGCGCCTAGCGCAACACGAGTCTCGCCCACTCGCTGAAGTGATCCGCGACATCAACAAATACAGCAACAACGTGATGGCGCGGCAGTTGTTTCTGACGCTTGGCGCCGACGCAAGCCGCAAGCCGGCGAACAAGGAGCGCGCGCAGCGCGCGGTCGGCGACTGGTTGGTCAGCAAGAGCTTGGATCGGCGCGAATTCGTGCTCGAAAACGGCGCAGGGTTATCACGCGTCGAGCGGCTGACGGCGGCCGGACTGGCGCGGCTGCTGCAGGGGGCATTCGCTTCTCCGCTGATGCCGGAGTTCGTATCCTCGCTGCCAATCGTCGGCATTGATGGCACGATGCGACGTCGTCAAGGGGCGGCGGGGTCAGCGCATATCAAAACAGGACTGCTGTCTGACACGCGCGCGATTGCCGGCTACGTGCTCGCCGCGAGCGGCAAGCGCTATGCGGTGGTCGCTTTCATCAATCACCCAAACGCCGGCGCCGGACAACCGGCGCTCGACGCTCTACTGAACTGGATATACGTACAGGGTTAAAGGCCTGAGGCGTACTTGATCGTGCAGCCGTACGCCTGGCTCGTCGATTTTGCGACGGGCTTGCCCGCCTTCGTCTCGGTCAGTGCGGCGACAACGTAATTCGTCGCGGTCTTGACGTCCGCAGGGTTGGTGCTGCGCTTGTCGTCGATGGCGCCTGCATAAACCAGCGTGCCGGTAGGATCGATCACGTACATGTGCGGAGTGACTTTAGCGCCGAACGCCTTGCCCACTTCGCCTTTCGTGTCCATCAGCACCGCGGCCGGCGTAGCGTTGTGCTGCTTGAACCACGCCGCAAGCTTGGCTGGCGGCATGTAGTCTGAGCTACTCTCGTTAGTAGAGTTGACCGACAGCCACGCAACGTTTTCTGCGCCGAACCGTTTTTGTAGCGATTGCATATTGCCGCTGTCGTAATGCTTCTGAACAAACGGGCAACCCGGGTTGTTCCATTCGAGCACCACATACTTGCCTTTGAAGTCAGCTAGCGACACTTGCTTGCCAGCTACGTCGGTCGCGCGAAAGTTTGGTGCGGGTTGCCCGACCGTCGTGGCGGTCGCAATCGAGGCCGAAGACGCCAGCAAGCCGGCAGCAAACCATTGAAGCATTCTCATTTCGAACTCTCCTTGATCTTATCGAGCGCAGTTAGGACGATGCCTTCGGTTAGAAGTTCAGGCAAAACTGCAGCTTCTCCCTTGCGATCGTAGACGACGTAAAGCGGCACGCCGTTGCGGCCGAATTGTGCCAGTGCCTGTGTGATCTTCTCGTCACGATTGGTCCAGTCGGCGCGCATCAGCACGATATTG
>DATLOA010000157.1:0-4571 GCA_035536515.1 Burkholderiaceae bacterium
CGAATACGGCGGCTCGCTCGAGAATCGCATGCGCTTTCCGCTAGAGCTGTTTCGCGCGGTACGCGCGGTGTGGCCGCAACACAAGCCGATGTCGGTGCGAGTCTCGGCGACCGATTGGATTGCCGGCGGCACAACCGGTGCAGACAGCGTGCAGGTCGCACGCGCGTTCAAGGATGCTGGTTGCGATTTGTTCGACGTCTCAACCGGGCAGACCGACCCAGACAGCAAGCCCATTTACGGCCGCATGTTTCAGGCAAGTTTCTCGGAGCAGATTCGGCTCGAAGTCGGCATCGCGACGATGGCGGTGGGCGCTGTCACGACTGCCGATCAAGTCAACACGTTATTGCTCTCGGGGCGTGCAGATCTTGTTGCGCTCGCGCGGCCACACTTGGCCGATCCTTACTTCACTTTGCATGCTGCGGCCGAGCTTGGCTACGAAGGTGTTACTTGGCCGTCACAGTACTTGACGGGTGCGCAGCAGTTGCATGCGTTGCACCGGCGTGCGCGTGAGGGCACGGCGGCTGCGAATGAAACGACAACGCGGTCCCATAAGGACGGCTAGCGGCGCGCAATCATCTGCGTCGCTAAAGCTGTACCCAGCAGAATCACCACGCAGCCGCCAACCATCACAGGGGTGACGGTTTCCGCGAGAAACAACATGCCCCAAAGAACGGCGAACGCTGGAATCAGAAAGGTGACCGCCATCGTTTTAGCCGGCCCGATTCTCGCGATCAGCCGGAAATACAGCGCATAAGCGATGCCGGTGCAAAACACGCCGAGCGCTAACAGCGCGAGCCAGTCCAAAACACCCGGCATGACGGGCGGAAAGTAGAGAATCGTCAGCGGCAGCAGCAGCGTTGCCGCGGCGATCTGGCTCCCGGCTGCCACCGCAAGCGGACGAATGTGTGCGAAGTAGCGTTTCGCAAGATTGCCTGATATGCCGTACGACAACGACGCTACCAGCCCAGCGACGATCGCCCATCCGCCGCCACCCGGTTTAAAGCTGGCGCTGTCCGCCGATAGCCACAACACGCCCGCGAAGCCGATCGCCAGTCCCGTCCATTGCAAGACCGTGAGTTTGTCGCGCAACCAGAGCCACGCAACAAGAGCTCCGAACAGCGGCGCGGTGGCATTCAAAATCGCTGCGAGGCCGGCAGTGATTGAAAGGACCGCGTAAGCAAACAGGCTGAAAGGAATCGCAGAGTTAAAAGCGCCCAGCAGCAGAAAGCGCAGTGCGTTCGGTGCCAGTTCCTTGACGCCGCCGCGCCACGCAAGCAGCGCGAGCAGGACGATCGCCGCGATGGCGGTGCGCAAGTCCGCAATTGCAATCGGCCCGAAGGCCGGCACAGCGATACGCGTGAAAAGAAAGCTGGCACCCCACAGGGCCGCAAGCAAAGTGAAGTCGAGTAGATCACGGGCTTTCATACGACGATTGTCGATGCCGGCCGGCAGCCAGGCACTCCAATTCTTGCTTTTCTAGTCGCCGTCACCACATAAGCCCGCGGCCGCGTTATTGGGCAAGGCACAATGCGCGTACAGACACTGGATTTTATCGGGGGAGAAAACATGAGAACACTGCGTGCAATCTTGGCCTTGGCGGTCGTCAGCATGCTGACCGGCTGCGGTTACAACACGATCGTCACACAAGAGCAGACGGTCAATGGCGCGTGGTCCGAAGTGTTGAATCAGTACCAGCGCCGGGCCGACTTGATTCCAAATATCGTTGAAACGGTCAAAGGCGAAGCGAACTTTGAGCAAACGACGCTGCAGAACGTGATCGAGGCGCGCGCGAGAGCGACGGCGATCCAGGCGACTCCTGAGCTGGTCAACAACCCGGCAGCGTTTGCGCAATTCACGCAGGCGCAAAGCCAGTTGAGCTCGGCATTGGCGCGCTTGCTGGTTACCGTCGAAGCCTATCCCAATCTGAAAGCAAACGCCGCGTTCCAGGACCTGCGCACTCAGCTTGAGGGCACCGAGAATCGCATTGCGATCGCACGCAAGCGTTACATCGACGCCGTCGCGCAGTACAACACGACAATCGCACTGCTGCAGAATTTTCTGGGCAAGATAATGACTGGAGCGTCGCCGAAGCCGCAGTTTGCAGTTGCGGATGAGGCAGCAGTGAGACAGCCGCCGAAAGTCGATTTCGGAACGCAAAAGAAGTAGACCTTCTGAATGCTGCCAAGCGCGCGCCGCATCGGCGCGATCGCCGCGCTATGGTGTGCGGCGATCGTGGTGTGTCCGCCCGTCATTGCGCAGGCCCCGCAAAGTCCGCAGGTTCCGCAAACTCCCGTTGAGCTGCCGAAGGGTCTCGCACCGTCGGACTCGTCGGTCACCGAGCCGGCCGGCCGCGGTCCCGTTTCCACTCGGCCGCCGGCGCCCGAGCAGCGATTGCCCGACGGCACACTAGCGGTGCCGCCGCTGGCGCGCGTGACCGACACCGCCGGCGTGCTAAGCAGCGCGGCGCGCTCGCAGCTTGAAGCGAAGCTCGCGGCGTTCGAGCAGGCACGCGGCGCGCAGATCGCGCTCATCGTCTTACCTAGCACGCAGCCCGAGCCGATTTCCGATTACGCCAATCGCATTGGCGGCGTGTGGAAGATCGGCCGCCCCGAGATTGGCGACGGCGTGTTAATCGTTGTAGCCGTCAAGGACCGCCGCGCGTACATCAGCGTCGCGCGAGCTTTGGAAGGGGCCATACCCGACGTCGTCGCGGCGCGCATCACACGCGAGCAGATGGGGCCGCAGTTTGCGAAGGGCGACTACGCCGCTGGAATGAACGCGGGTGTCGATGCCGTCATGCGGCGCATCGAAGGTGAGGGATTGCCGTCGCCGGCCGGTATTCCTCGCGAGCGCGTCGATGCCGGTGAAAGCGTGCTGTCGTTGCTGATTCCAATCATATTGATCGGCGCATTCGTCAGCGCGATGTTGCGGCGGCGAATGGGTGTGCCCGGTGCCGCGCTGGGCGGGGTTGGCTCGGGCGCCCTTGCAGGATTCATTATGTCGTCACTGTTACTGGGCGGTGTTGCAGCGGCCGCGGTGTTTCTGTTCTCCGCCTTTGGTGGCTTCGGCGGTGGGCGTGGGGGCAGAGCACTCGGAGGACGCGGCGGGCCGATTTTCCTTCCTGGCGGGTGGAGCGGCGGCGGAGGTGGATGGAGCGGCGGTGGCGGCGGCTGGAGCTCGGGCGGTGGCGGCGACTTTTCCGGCGGTGGCGGCGGGAGCAGCTGGTGATGCGAGATGGCTTCTAATAAGTTAGCGCGCTGGCTGCGCCATGCGATCAAGACACCGCAATCGGTGGACCGCGCGTTTCCAGCCGCGGTGCTGCAGCGGATTCAGCAAGAGATTGCCGAGAGCGAACAAGTTCACTCTGGCGAGATTCGATTCGCGGTCGAAGCGACTCTGCCGTGGAGCTACTTGCGGCGCGATGCTCCGGCGCGCGAGCGCGCGGAGATGGTGTTTGCGAAGCTGCGCGTGTGGGACACAGAAGATAACAACGGCGTGCTCATCTATATCGAGCTCGCCGACCATCGCATCGAAGTTGTGGCCGATCGCGGCATTGCCCAGCATGTTCCCAACGCAAGATGGGAGGAGATCTCGCACATGATGCGAGAGCGATTCCGCGCCGGCGAGTTCGAAGCTGGCAGCATCGCGGGGGTGCGCGCGGTCAGCGCCATTTTGGCCGAGCGCTTCCGCTTGGCCGATGGTGCGCGCAATCCGAATCAGTTATCCGACGCACCGACGGTGCTGTGAATAGCAACGATCCTGCTGCGCGCTTGCCGTAAGTTCGTCACGAACGGCGCGACCAAGTGATACCTATCGGGAGAACATCATGTCAATTGAGCATCCCCTTTCCTCGCAACCAAACCCGGGTCACCAGTTCGCTACTTTGGGGGGCGGCTGCTTCTGGTGTCTGGAAGCGGTGTACGAAGAAGTACAAGGCGTTATCGACGTCGAATCCGGGTACTCGGGCGGCCATGTTGCGAAACCGGCGTATGCCGACGTGTGCGACGGCACAACGGGTCACGCCGAAGTGGTACGGCTCGAGTTCGACCCCCAGCAGATTTCGTATCGCGAGGTGCTTGAGATCTTCTTCGTGATCCACGATCCGACGACACTGAACCGGCAAGGCAACGACTCCGGCACGCAATATCGATCGGTAATTTTTTACCATTCGGACGAACAACGCCGCGTGGCCGAAGACGTGATACGGGAGGCGCAAACGCAGTGGAGCAAGCCGATCGTTACGCAATTGCTGAACGCGCCTGATTATTACCGGGCGGAAACGCATCACCAGGAGTACTACCGGCACAATCCCGCGGCTGGGTACTGCGCTTTCGTTGTAGCACCGAAGGTAGCGAAATTCCGCAAGACGTTTGCAGCTAAACGAAAGAATTCCACGGTGGATTAGCCGCAATCCGCGATGCCGGCCTGCGAGGCTTAGCCGCTAACATTCGGTCACTCCTCGGGGAAAGGGCATCACAAATGGTTTCTCGCAAGGCAATCGCTCTCATTTTGTCTGCGCTGGCTCTGTCGGCTGGCAACGCGTCCGCACAGGAAGTCGGAAGCCGCGCACC